>JBKQQQ010001004.1:0-13270 GCA_052144275.1 Streptosporangiaceae bacterium | reverse complement strand
GTGGTGGCCGACACCAAGTCGGGGACGGTCGCGCCGTGGGACCGCAAGAACCTCAAGCCGTGGGTCACCGAGCCCGAGACGATGGCTATGTACGACGCGGTGGTGGCGTACAAGACCGACCGCTGGTCCCGGGGTACCCAGGAGGATTTCACCCGGATCGAGTTCTGGGCCACGCAGCACGGCAAGCGGCTGATCATCGTGGACGGCCCCCAGTACCCGGCCCGGGCGGACAAGTTCGATGCGGACTACTGGCAGTGGCAGGCGGAGAAGATGGCCGCGCGCCGGGAATGGGAGCTGGGCCGCGAGCGCGTCGTGCGGGCCACCGATGCGCTGCGCCGGGAGAACAAGTTCGTCGGGCGCATCCCGTGGGGTTACGTGACCGAGGGTCCTAAGTACGACAGGAGGCTGGCCGCCACTGACCTGGGACGGCAGTACGTCCCGCAGATCTACGACAGGGTCATCGCGGGGCACAGCCTGGCGGACATCTGCGGGTGGCTGGACTCGCTGCACCTGTGGCAGAAGCACGATCCGCAGACCGGGGAGCTGGCCGACGTGCCGTGGTGGCCGACCAGGCTGGCCGACCTGATCAGGAGCCCGGTGTACCGGGGGCACTACTGGATGACCCGCGCCGAACGTGACCCCGTGACGGGGAAGGTGGCCTGGTCGGAGAAATGGGAGCACTCGTGCGAGGCGCTGATCGACGCGCGCCGGTTCCGGCTGGCCAATGAGGCCCTGACGGGCCGGGAGAAGCGCGGCCCGAGGGGTGAGCCGCAGACGCGGGCCATGCTGAAGGGCGCCATCAAGTGCCCGCACTGCGAGGGCTCGTCCATGAACAAGCTCACCTGCCGGGCGACGAGCAAGCACGGCGGCGGGACCTACACCTACTACCGGTGCACCGGCACCGGGAGCCGCCGCAAAGGGTGCGGCAACATGGTGCGGATGGAGGTGGTGGACGCGGCCGTCAACGAGATCATGGCCACCACGTTCCGCATCCCGGTCAAGCGGCTCATCCTGGTCAAGGGCACCGACTACCAGGACCAGCTCGAAGAGATCAGCTACCGGATCAGGGCACTGGACCCGGACCTCATGTCCGATGAGCAGTTCGACGAGCAGGTCCGCAGGCTCCGCGCCGAACGGGACCGGCTCAAGGCCCTGCCCGCCGAGCCGGACCGGTGGGAAGAACAGCTCACCGGGGAGCTGTACTCCGACATCTACGAAGCTCTCCCCGTGGCCGAGCGCGGAGCGTGGCTGACCTCGCACGGGTTCCTCGTCCACGCCACGAAGAAGGAAGTCAGCGTGATCCAGGGTGACGTGCGGGGGACAGCTCACCTCGGGTAAGCAGTGAACCCTTTCATCCTGCTTGCGGGCAGGGTCCGCTACGGCCTTGGCGCACCACAGCTGCGGCGGGCTGTTACCGACCTCGTTGTTTGAACATACGAAGGCTGAATTATCTGTAGACGATTCGGCGCATCTCGGCGAGATGGCAGGGGAACTCGATCACTTAGCGTGACAGCCCATGTGGCTTAGGGTGCACGCGTACCCGCCGTTATGGCGGGTCGGCGGAGTCTGGGCCAACTGCGTGCTCAGCGTACAGAACAGGAGTTCTGCGCTCCGGCTTGAGAAAGATCGAGGCTAATGCTGGGTTATCTTTCGCCAGGCATGAATACCTTGCCCAGGGTCTCGAAGCTTGCCGGCCGCCGGGCCCGGAGGACGCCGGCGACGACGGCGCCCAGGCAGAGCCATCCGAGCGCCACGAAGGGGAGCAGGTTCACCAGGGTGTAGGCGCGCGGATGAAGGATTCCCCACAGCGGGAACAGGAACAAGACGGTGGCCGCTGCCGGTATGAGCAGGTGCCGCCACAGACTGAACTGATCGCGGAACTCGGTCCGGAATGCGCGGATGGCCGCGATGTTCACGGCTAGGTAAATGAGCACGACCGAGAGCGCGGCAGCCCCGATGAGATATGCGAAGGCGTGCGCGCCGTAGGCGTAGGTCAATGGCAGCCCCAGCGCCAGCGTGAACGCCGCGACGCAGCCAATGGCGATGACCGGGGTGTGGCGGCCGGACAGTCGGGCCAGGGAGCCCGGGAGGACCTGTTCGCGTCCCATGGCGAACATGATCCGGATGGCCGCGTTGAACCCGGCGATGGCGAAGCCGAGGCCGGTGAGGACGATGACAAGTTCGATGGTCCACAGCACTGATGGCGACCAGTACTGGCTGGTGAGGTACCCCAGCGGGCTGGCCTGCTGCAGGAAGCGGGGGATGCCGTGACGGCCCACGCCGAACATCTCGGCAGCAACGACGAGCAGGTAGAAAATGCCGGTCACGATGACGACGCCGATCGTGCCTGCGGGGATGGAGCGGCGCGCGTTCCGTGCCTCCTCACCGAGCGCGGCGGCCGCCTCGAAGCCGGCGAACGCGCTGATGCCGTAGATCATCGCGTTCGTGATGTCGGTGAGCTGGCCGTGCGGCGAGGATGCCGGTGAGAGAACCGCAGCCGAGTAATGCGCTGGCCCGGTCTTGACCAGGACCGTGATGGCTAGGGCCGCGATGACGGCCATTTCTCCAGTAACAAGGACCAAGTCGGCCGAAGAGGACGTTCTGATGCCCAGGTAAGCGGCTATGGTCACCGCCGCCAGGATGACCAGGAACAGCGCCCAGTCGGCGATGGTCACATGCAGCACGGTGGCCAGCAGCTGCGACGCATACGCGCTGGTCAGCGAAATACCGGCGGGCACGTACAGCGCACATGCGAAGATCATCATCCAGCCGGTCAGGAAGCCCCCGGCCGGGCCCAGCCCGCGGCTGTTGTAGGTGTACAGCGAGCCGGCCGACGGCAGTCGGCGGGCGAACTCCGCGATGGTGCTCGCGCAGCACAATGACGCGACGAACGCGATGAGTACCACCAGCGGAGACGCGAACCCGGCGTACGACACGACGATGACCAGCCCAGCGACGACTGCACCAGCCGGGGCCACATTGCTCGTGCCAAACGCGACCACCCGGGCCGGCCCGACCACCCCACGGGCCAAGCTGCGGACCTGTTGACGGCTAGCGCCCGCGCCATCAGTCACCACAGTCATGGGCACCCCTCCCGGCCCCGACGTGAATACCGCTGGCCATCAGGTAGCACGGCCGGCTCCTGAGGACTGGTCCCAGGTAAGCACCACCACGCAGGCACGTGCATCGTCCGAACCGGGTGAACCCCCGGGCATTCTCGCGGAGATCGGCGCCTGCGGTCGTGTCCGCATCGACGACGGGCTGGAAAAGCCGTCACTGATCGCCTGGTTCCTCCAGCGCGGCCGCGACGTCATACCCGAGCGCGATCGCCACCTCGGGTGCAGCGGCGACGACCCGGCCGAGCCCGGCCACCGGGGCGATCGCCAGCAGCACGTCGGCGATCTCGTCCTCACTCGCGCCCGCCGCCAATGCCCGGCCGGTGCTCCACTCCAGGCAGACCGCCGATGATCCGATCGCCACCGACACCCCCACCTGAAGCAGCGCCGCAGTCTTGGGGTCCAGCGCTGATATCCCCGCCAGGCCAAGCCCGAGCCCGGCCTCGTCGGTGACGAAGCCCTCGTCGATCATCGCCAGCCTGCGCAGCGTCTCCTGGAATCTCACCTCGGGCCCATCCCGCCTTCAGGTGCCGTCAAAGCATCATTGCACCTGGTACTGGGGCGGATTCCATCGTCCCGATGAAGTGAAAAGAAGGATGGTCACCCCTCCAGGAGCCCCAGCTCATGGGCCCGGGCGACCGCCTGGCTGCGGGAGGAGACGACCAGCTTGCGGTAGATCGACATCGCCTGCGACTTGATCGTGTGGCGGGACAGGAACATCTCCCCGGCGATCTGCGGGAACGACAGGTGGGTGGACAGCAGCGGCAGCAGGCGCAGCTCGGCGGCGGTCAGGGCCGACGCCCCGGCGGGGACGGAACCTCGCTGCGTGGAAATCTGCACCCGCAGCTCCTGGGCCTGGCCGACCAGGGTGCCCAGGCCGGGCCGGCGCCTGAGCACCTCATCGATCTCCCGCATGAGCGTCCTGGCGCCTGCGATGTCACCGAGCAGCAGGCAGACCCGGGCAAGCTGGATCCGGGCCTGAACGGCCTCGTGGGGGACCGTGTAGGTCAGCAACGGCCGCAGCCGCAGACCCTCGGCGAGCTGCTGGCGCGCCGCCAAGGCATCTCCCCGGCGCAAGGCTGTATGGGCTCGCACCCCGCAGATCAGCGGCGCCGCGACGCTCTCCTCGATCCCAGCCCGGCGCAAGACCGCGTGTGCCTGATCGGCAAGGGTCTCCGCCAGTCCCCATTGCTTACGTGCCATCGCCAGCAGCGACCGCTCACATAGCGCCTCCGCCACACCCTCGGGCGCGCCGGCTTCTTCCCCGAGGCCGATCGCATCCTGGAAACACGCCTCGCCGCCTGCTAGATCACCGCAAAGGACGCGCGCGACTCCTTGATAGAGCACCATGGGCGTCCGTAGCAACTCGTCCGTCTCGGACTTCCGCACAGCCTCGTCGGCGTCGGCGCGCATCTGCTCGGCGCCGCGCCGGCACAGCAGCGCCCGGAGCAGGGCGGCCCACCCCTCAGCGACCGGGTCGGCGGGACGCGCCGCGTCCCCGTACTGCCAGCGGTCGACCGCATCGGCCCACCGCTCGGCCTCGACCGGCCGCCCCGTCAGCGCCGACACCAGCCCGGCCACCACTGCGACCATCGGATATCGCGCGATCCCGGCCCGGTCGTCCAGCCACCCGAACCACCGCCGGAGGGTTGTCACCCGGCCCTGCCGGTAGGCCTGCACCCCGAGTTGCCTCATCAGGCCAGCGGCCGCCTCGGCATCCCCGGCTGCCATGGAGTATTCCAGCGCTGCTTCGGACAGGCCGTTTTCCAGACACCAGTCGGCGGCGCGGCGCCGCAGGACCGGGATCAGCTCGGGCTCAAAGCGGTGCGACTGCGCCAGGAGCATGTCGCGGAACAGGTGGTGGTAGCGGTACCACTCCCCCTGGCGGTCCAGCGGCACCAGCAGCAGGTTCGACCGCGCCAGATCCGCCAGCGTCGCACCGGCCCCGGGCTGGCCGAGCACCGCTTCACACAGCGGCCCGCACATCCGCTCCAGCACCGCGGTCCGGGTTAGGAACACCCGTTCCCGGCGGGAGATCCGCGCCAGGAACTCCGACTCCACGTACTCGCTCACCAGCTGGTCGTCCCCGCCAAAGGAGACCGCCGCGCCCGGCAGCGAGCCGCCTTCCCTGACATAGAGCGCCGCGAGGTACAGCCCGGCCGCCCACCCCTCGGTCCGCCGGTACAGCTCCGCCGTCTCATCTCGGCCCAGCGCGACGCCCGCATCGCGCAAAAGCGATGCCGCCTCCTCAGGAGTGAGCGACAGGTCGGTGGGACCGATCTCCAGAATCCGGCCCTCGGCGCGCAGCCGCGCGATCCGCACCGGCGGCTGAGTCCGGCCGGCCAGCACCAGCCGCGACCCACCCGGCACATGATCGGCCAGCACCGACAGCGCCGCCCGGCACTCCTGGTTATGCACCAGGTGCACGTCGTCCAGGACCAGCACCACCGGCGAGCTCATCGACGAGAAAGCCCTGCCGAGCCGCGGCACGACCGAGCCGGGCACCGAACTTACCGGGGACGTGAGCGCGTCGAACACCCAGTCACCGACCGGCTCCACCACATTGAGCGCTTCCGCGACATAGCTAAGCAAGACCTTCGGATCGTTGTCCCCTTCGTCTACCGACACCCACGCGAAGGCCCGGCCATCGCGCTCGGCCCACTGCGACAAGACCGTCGTCTTCCCATAACCCGCCGGCGCGACCACGGACACGATCGGACCACCATCACCCCCCGTCAGCCGTTCGAGCAGCGGCAAACGACCAACCGTCCCGGGCCGAACCATAGGACGGCGGAGCTTGGATGCGACAAGATCGAGCACCGGCCCGCTCGTACGCGGAGAGCGCCCGCGCCACTCACGCACCACGCTCACGCCCACGCTCCGACCACGCCACCCCGCCGATCCTGCTGTTCCATGCTCTTAAGAACCTCCGGCCAGGTCAAGCGAAACTGGACTGGTCAGGGCAAATCCGGCCACCGCAAGCCCGGATCGCATCGCCAGCCAGGCGGTAACCAGTCCATCGTTCCCCGCCCTAGCGGGCATGTCTTGAACGGCCCCGGACGGATTAGCACTCTTGTCCGTCTTTCTCGCAGACGCCGCAATCCGTGCGAGCGGGCGGCGGGTTACGGGCGGGCGACACGCCGATCGCATGCGACGGCCCATAGAGCCGCCCCGCACCTACGCCACTTGTGCTGCCCGCCGCCGCGATGAGTGCATGGGCCTCCCAGCGCGGAACTGTAATTTCAACGGCTCTGTCGCACCTTCGGTGGTAGCGGGTTGTGCTGATGTGTCACGATCGGTCACGATTGACGTGACGGGGCTTGTGAGGACTGTGTTTTCCGCGTTGTCTGCCCTGGTCATCGATGATGTTGAGGACGCGGGTGACGTAATCTGCGTGCGGGCGAGGACCCGAGCCGGAGCAGTGGCCTGCCCGGGATGCGGCGCCGAAACGGCCCGCGTGCACGAGTACCGCGAGCGGGCGGCGGCCGACGTTCCCGTCGACGGCCGCCGGGTCCTGGTCCGAGTGCGGGTCCGCCGTATGCGCTGCCCGGCGCTGGACTGCAAGGTGCAGACCTTCCGCGAGCAGGTCCCGGGAGTCCTGGATCGCTACCAGCGGCGCGTCTCGCGGCTGACGGCGCAGGTCAGCACGGTGGCACGCGAATTAGCGGGCAGGGCCTCGGCGCGGCTGCTGCCGGCAGCGAGCCGGAACGGCTGCAGCGCGTCCCGAAGTACCGGCCCACCCTCGTCGACCCCTACCGCGACTACCTCCGCAAGCGCCGGGCCGAAGAACCCGGCGTCCCGGTCCAGCACCTGCTGCGCGAGATCCGCGACCGCGGCTACCAGGGCAGCTCCAACCTCCTCGTCCGCTACATCAACCAGGGCCGCCTGGACAGTGACCGCCCGCACCTGTCACCCCGCCGGGCCACCCGGATCCTGCTCACCAGGCCGGATCGCCTCACCCCCGGCCAGCAAGAGATGCTCGTCGGCCTCGAAGGCGCCTGCCCGGAGATGACCGCCCTGGCCAGACTGATCCGCTCCTTCGCCGACCGCTGGACTCCATCCTTGACACCTCGGGACTGCCTCCGGCTACGCGGCATCAAGGACGGCAGCCGCCGCGAGTATCACGACTCGGCCGTACTGCGCAGCGGCTACTGGCCAGCGGTAACGACCGCTACCGACGCAGTGCGCAGCATCGGCGGCACTTCGCTCGACGGCGACCTCCGGAGCGGTCACCCCACCGACTCGACTAGGCAGGCAACAGGTTTGCGCCGATAGGTGGCATCACTCTGAGTGATACAGAAGGTCAGGGAGAACGCGCGCGGATCCGCCCAATTGTATTTTCCAGCCCTGTGCCTGGTGCTGTGCCGAAGGCGTACAGATGGAACGATATGTTGCCGCTGCTGCCATCGCGGATCGCGGATCGCGTCGACGATAAGGTACCGCCTTGGATGCCCGGATCGATGGTCACCATGTCACGCTTGCTGGTGGTGAAAGGCTTACATCCGCGGCAGGGTCAGCACCGCGACCGTGGTGTAGGCAGCCAGGGCGACGGCGACCGCGGTGGTCGCGATGCGCACCCGGCGTACTCTGAAGCGCTGCGCGATCGCCACCAGGAACAGGACTGACGCGAACAGCACGGTGTCCCGAACGTAGCGCTCGCCGGTCTCGCGCGCGGCGGTGCCCTGGTTGAACGTCGCCGAGGCGAGCGCGTTCAGCCGGTCCGCGGACTCAAAGCCCGGATTGCGGTACTGCGGCATGTGGCTGGGCCCGGGCGGCGCGGCGGGGTTGGTGAAGGGATCAGTCTTCAGCCAAGCCAGAAAGGCAACCCGGTAGTCGGGTGTGAAACGGCGAACGTAGAGCGTCTCGAGCTTGCTGTCGCCGGCGGACCGGGCCTGCAGGTACGCGGTGAACATGGCGGAGTCGGTGGCCAGGTCCTGCCCGCCCGAGGTGGACGCCGCGTCGGCCATGAACCGGTCAGCGGTCGCATGCCCGTACAGCAGCGACTGCTGGCCGTCCCACCGGGCCGCCTGGTATCCGCTCCACGCCGTCGCGATCGCGACGATCGCCAGCACGGCAACCTCGACGATCTCCACCAGCACCTCCCAGCGCGCCTTGCGCTTCTCCTTCTCCTTCTCCTTCTCCTCCTGCTCGCTGAGCTTGTGGGAGAACTCGACGTTCATTCCTTCTGGCATCGCCGCTTCCCTCCGACCGGCTGCGCAACCCAGGCACTATCCCTGTGGCCCCGAGGTGGAGTCGCGCCTGAACCAGGCTGGAGGCTGACCCAGGGCTTGCGGGCCAGCACGACCCCCCAGCAGCACGCCGACATCGATCAGAGCGGCACCCGGGATGGCGAGCAGCGCCATGAGCAGCGGCATGATCATGCAACAAGGCTCTCCCGCCGGTAACCGGGCCGCCTCACCCGACAAGGGCGACCATGCGGGCGTGTGCCTGAGGCGGCTCGCGGGCGGCCCGGCATTGCTCGCGGTCACCGGCCTGGTGGCGCTCACCGGCTTTTGGTGGTTCACGATCTGGTTCTTGCTGGCGGGACGGATCTCCTAGCGGGACCTGTTCCCGGCCGCCGTCGCCACAGCCGTGTTCTGGCTGGGCATGGAGGCAGTCTTCTCGGTCATCTTCTCCGGCATGGTCACCTCCAACGACAGCAAGTACGGGCCGATCGGCGTGGTCTTTGCCCTGATGTCCTGGCTGATCGCCATCGGGGTCGTGATCATCTTGGGCGCGGTGGCAGGCATCGTGTGGCAGGAGCGGAACCTGTCGTTCCGGGCCGCCGTCAAGAAATTGCGGCCGGACCGCAGCCCCTCGCATCTCACCACCAGCCGGACGGACCGGGCCCATTGGGCAGGCCGCCGGCGTGCGAGCCTTGAACCCTTACTACGCTTCGCGGGAGAAACATGACCGATCAGCCTGACCAGGAACTGCCGCCGGCAAAGCGAAGGCGGCTCATCATCGGGGCGGTCCTGCGCGGCCTGGTGGCCACGACGGTGCTGGTGGTTCTTTACTACCTGCTGCCGCTGGACCGGCCGTTGGACACCGGCACCGCGGTGCGCCTGCTGATCGGCCTGCTAGTCTTCGTCGGCCTCACGGTCTGGCAGGTCCGGGCGATCGCCGGCTCGCGCTACCCGGGCCTGCGGGCGGCCGAGGCGCTAGGGTTGACCGTTCCCCTCTACCTGCTGCTGTTCGCCTCAACCTACTTCCTGATGGAACGAGCCTCGGCGGCGAACTTCACCCAGCCGCTGACCCGCACCGACGCCCTGTACTTCAGCGTGACCGTCTTCACCACGGTGGGCTTCGGCGACATCACCGCCAAATCCGAGACCGCCCGGGTCGTGCTCATCGTCCAGATGCTCGCCGACCTCGCGCTGCTGGGCGCCGGCGCGCGGGTACTGCTGGGCGCGGTGCAGCGCGGCCGGCAACGAAGTTCCGGCACCGGCGACGGCCCGGCCGCCAGCTGACGCCCTGCCCTGCACCCGGTACCTCACCAGCATTCACCGTGCGGCGCTAGCGGCTCGCTGGCAATGGCGGCAGCGCCGCACCGGCCAGGCAGGCGCGGTCGCCCGACCCCAGCCACCGTGAATGTTGACCACCGCGATGATCATCACAAGGTACGTGCCGGCGAGCGGATTACGGCCAGTTATCCAGTTGCCGCCAGCCGGCCTGGTGATCCCAGCGGGATTGCAGACAACATGTCTGAGCCGGTGTCGTCGAAGGTGACCAGGCCCGCCCTCACCATCGCTGTGGGCAGGCTGCGGGCGGCGGTGACGGTGAGCCAGGTGTGCGCGACCATGGCGAGGCTCGGCCACGCAGATAGGTACCCGGGGATCGCCCCGATGCGACCTTCCTCGGTCTCCTGGGGACGGCGAGCACTCTCAAACCTGCGATCGGTGTGTGCCAAGGTGCAGGACCGCATTTGACGTCGGACCGAACCTTGAGGATGGCCGGAACCGGATAATCTGCGTGCGGTCAGCCTCGTAGAAGGTACGGTTCTCGTCCGCTCCGAATCGGCGTTCTGAACGGGTCGACAGCAGTCACGCCGACCGGATTAGTCACGCTCAGTGGCAGTCAAGCCGGACAAAAGAGCGCTGCCGTTGATCATGGTCCGATATGCAGACAAATAGGACGCTAACACGGGCATGATCGCGATGCTGCGCAGGAACAGTCCCACCTTCACCGGTACCCGCCTTTTCAGCGTGCGTGGCGAGCACCGTCATGAGGCCTCCTGCCCTGCGCGGGTGAAACCACCGCATGGCCTGCGCAGTTCATTTCTGGCCGTTCGGCCCGCGATGCTGTGCCTCGGTGGGTATGTGAGCCCAGGCTGACGTCGTGGCGCGGCCCATGAGGGCGTCGATTTCTTCGCGGCGGGCCTTTGTATGCTGGAGCCTGGCGGCCGGGTCGTGGCCGAAGATCCGGGCGCAGCGGTCGAGGATGAGGCCGGAGGCGGAGATGGCGGACTCGGCGGCGGCGCCGACGCCGAGGACGCTGGGGTCAGGGCGAGGGGCTGATCTGGGCGAGAGTGATTGATGTCGCGTAGGCCCCAGTGGAGGCTGCGGGTAACGCTAGAGCCGATGTTGTACCAGCTCGGCGAGTCGGGTAGCAGCTCGGCCATCAGCTCCGAGACGTTGATCTTCAGCGGCACCGGGGTCTCGGATGATTCCAGTCCGAGCCGGGTCTCGGTCTTGCCGTCCCGGGAGTACCCGAATGTTAGCCCGGCGTCGGTGATCAGCTTCTGGACGCCGTCGCGTTCTTTGGTGCACCTGCCGGGCATGTGGTTACAGGCGCGCTGGCCGAAGCGTCCGGGCGGGAGCCTGCGGACCCCCTTGGAGCGTTCGCCGGCACTGTAGTACGGGGCTGCCGCGCCGCGCATGATCCGTTCTTCGCTGCTTATTCCCGGGTCCATTAGCCAGGCGAACCGGATAGCTGCCTCGCAGATCACCCTGGACAAGCTTGCGTGTGAGAACAGGGGCATTGCCCCGTCACCGCCGAGGTCCCTGGCGAGGGTGTGCAGGTGGTCGTAGGCGTTGACGTAGATCAGCATCGCCTGATGCCGCGCGTTGAGCAGGAGCTTGCCCTGGCCTTCCGCATGAGGACTGGCGGGATCCGAGACGGTCTTGTCGTCCTGGTTCCATGGGCAGCCGGGCTGCGGCGCGTTGGAGAAGTCTTCCAGTGCGGCGCGGAGGGCGTCGGCTTCGTCGGTGATGACCCTGTTGGCGACGGTCACCAGTTCGGGCAGCGGGAACCCGGGGGCGGTCGTACGGTCATACCTCCATGATCGGGGATCGCCGGCGGTGGTCAGATCGACGCCGTCTGTGCCGGCGCTGCGGGGATCGGCGAGCCTGAGCCGGCACCTAGCCGATTTCCTGGCGTGCGGGGCCGGATCGGCGGGCAGTGGTGCACGCAGCTCCGCAACAAGAAGCAAGTGAGGGTCGGGAGACGGTTCAGGTGCGCCGGGCAGCGATGCTCGCAGCGCGGGCCGGTGGACTACGTAGACGCGGGCTTGGCGGACTTGCATCGTGTTGTATAAGTCGACCTCGGCGTCGGTGAGCTGGCGAGACCCATTGGGCGGGGCGATGGCGACGAGCAGGTGAGGGTGAGGGGCATCACGATCTGGTCTGCCTCGTCTGCGGTGATCCCCTGGGCCAGGCCGTAGGCTCCTGACGGGCGATGGTGATGGCGGGACGTCTCCGGACAGGAACTCCTTGCCGGCGCTGGCGGGCGTAAGGATTCCGGCGCCGCGCGTGCCGGATCGGTCTGAGACCTTCTCATGGAGGTTCTGCACGATGATGCGGAACGGCCCGCCTTGCTTGTCCAGCATGACGACGCGTGCCCCGGACTCCCCGGCGCCCATGCGCGTCGCCTGCGGGCCGGCAGGCAGCATGCCGTTATTACCGGTGCACCGGCACGGGGAGCCGCCGCAAGGGGTGCGGGAACATGGTGCGGATGGAGGTGGCGGACGCGGCGGTGAACGAGATCATGGCCACCACGTTCCGCGTCCCGGTCAAGCGGCTCATCCTGATCAAGGGCCTCGACCACCAGGACGAGCTTGAGGAGATCAGCCACCGGACCAGGGAACTGGACCCGGACGTCATGACCGACCTGTTGACGAGCAGTACGACGCCGAGCTGGCCAGGCTGCGCGCCGAGCGGGACCGGCTCAAGGCACTGCCCGCCGAGCCGGACCGGTGGGACGAGCTGCTCACCGGGGAGCTGTACGCCGACATCTACCAGGCTCTCCCCGCTTGGGAACGCGGAGCGTGGCTGAAGTCGCACGGGTTCGTGATCCATGCCACGAAGGAAGTCAGCATGATCCAGGGGGACGTGCGGGGGACAGCTCACCTCGGGTAACCACTGTCTGCTCCGGGGTGAAGGTCCAGCCTTTCCACGTCGCCGTGAACCGGCGCCCGCACGACGGGCACGCCTGGCCGCCGGTCTCCTCGCCCGGGATCCACGCGCCCTCGAACCGGCTGCCGCAGCCAGGGCAGTCCAGCGGGGAGTGCAGCGTGATCCTCATCCCGGAAAGGTCATCTCCCCCGTCCCTTTGGCGCGGCCGGATGTGGTGCTCAGCCGTGGCATTCCTTTCCGTTTCAGGTAACCGCCTATCCGGTGACGCCGGCAAATCACCGAGCGGCAACATAGACCTCTTTAAACCGGACTGAGCAACACTGACCATCACGCACCCGCACTCAGCAATACGGACCATCACCGGATAGCACCGATTCGGGCCGGAAAAATTTTTTGCTTGAACACGTAAACCCGGGATACGTCACCGCTCTGCGCGTCCAGGTATTCACCCGGACACCAGCCGTTCGATCACCGCTTGGTCCTGCTGGTGCCAACCCGGTGACATCAGGTTGGTCTTGACGGCCTGGCCCGGTGTGCCCCGCCCGCCTCGCCGGGTACAGGGCCAGGTCGCTGGCTGGCCTTGGGTTCAGCGTGGCCGGCGACCCCGGCATCGAGGTGGAGCTTTGCCGGGAGCAAGCCTCCAGTTCCGCTTCCGGCGTGTTTGGGTGACGGTCAGGATAGCGGCGAGGAGAAGGAATGCACGGCCATCAGCCAGCGCCTTCTGCATCAGATGAAGGTGGCCGTCAGGGCCGTGAAGCGAGGAGAAGGAATGCACGGCCATCAGCCAGCGCCTTCTGCATC
>JBKQQQ010001003.1:0-4255 GCA_052144275.1 Streptosporangiaceae bacterium | reverse complement strand
GGCGGCCGCGGTGTCGACCTCGACCAGGCGCCGCGCCGCGGCCAGGTCCGCGACCATGACCGCGAACGGCTTGTCCTCGCGGTGCTTGCGGGCCCGCAGCAGCGCGACGGCCTCCTCGCAGGCGGCGGCGGCGGCCAGGTGGTAGCCGCCCAGCCCCTTCACGGCGAGGACCCGGCCGTGAGCGAGCAGTTCGGCGGCTGCTGCCAGCGGCTCGGGCGCCAGCGGCTCGGGCGCCAGCGGCGCGGGCGCCAGCGGCTCGGGCGCCAGTGGCTCGGGTGCCAGCGGCTCGCCGGCCAGGATGTCTCCGGCCGGGTCCAGCAGTGTCAGCCGGGGACCGCAGGCCGGGCAGCAGGTCGGCTGGGCGTGGAAGCGGCGGTCGGCGGGGGCGTGATATTCGGCGGCGCACGGCTGGCACATCGCGAACGCCGCCATGGTCGTCAGCGGCCGGTCGTAGGGCACATCCCGGACGATGGTGAACCTGGGCCCGCAGTTGGTGCAGTTGATGAACGGGTACCCGAACCGCCGGTTGGCCGGATCGGAAAGCTCGCGCAGGCAGTCGGCGCAGGTCGCGGTGTCCGCCGATACCAGGGTCCGGCGCCGCCCGAACCCGTCCGGACCCGCGGGCTCGCTGGCGGCGATGGCGAAGGACGCCGACCGCCTAGGGGCGATGTCCCTCGTGGTGACCCGCTCGATCCTGGCCAGCGGGGGCGCGTCCCGTTCCAGCAGGAGGAGGAATTCGCTGACCGCCGTTACCGGGCCCTCGACCTCGACGAACACTCCGTCGAGGTCGTTGCCGACGAGCCCGACCAGGCCCAGGCCGGTCGCCAGGGAGTACACGAACGGCCGGAAGCCCACTCCCTGGACGACCCCCTCCACCCGGACGGCCGTACGGATCAGCCCCGTCACCCGAAGGCCCTCATCGGCGCAGCACCTCCCGCTCGGTGAAGAGCTTATGGCCAGGGGGCCAGCCCGGTCGGTGCACCCCGCCGGATCAGGCCAGTTGCCTGAGTGCGGCCAGGGCGTCGCGCAGCACGTCCGGATCGCGTGGCGACCACTGGATGTCCGCTTTGGTCTGCGCTGCCGCCCCGGCCGCCATGATCTGGAGCGCCTCGGTCAGGGTGCGGGCCAGCGGTATCGAGCGGTCCAGCCCGGTGATCCGGAACAGCCGCCGGACCTGCTGCCGGACGCAGACCACGTGCAGGCCGACGCCGTGCTCGGCGGCGAGCCTGGCCACGCCGGCCAGGGCCCCGAGCCCGGCGGCGTCGATGAAGTCGACCTGGTCCAGGTCGGTTATCAGCGGGCGGCCGCTGGCCGCCAGCGCCACGAGACGTTCGCGCAGCCCGGCCACGGTGGCGATGTCGATCTCCCCCGCGACCGCGACGAGCACGTACTTCGGTGTGTGCCGGACCCGGATGGTCAGTTCGTCGTCTGGGGTCGACCGCTGCGCGCCGCTTCCCACCGGGCTCAAATACGGCGTCTCGGGCCGCAGCACGCGCAGTCCTGAGTGGCAACTCGTCATGGCCTCTCCCCACCCCCCAAGACACCGCAGCTGTACTCCGGTGCCCTGGTAACAGCCCAGACTTCTCTGACTCTGACGGTACGCCTGGCCACCGCGGGCCTCATCGATCGAATTATGTATCTTGTTATGCATTTACCGTGGGTATCGGCGCGCGCCAGCGGCGGGCCGCGCGGTCCGTGGACGGGCACGGACGGTCCGTGGACGGGGCCAGGGCAGAGCTGGCGGGACCAGGCAGTTCACCGCGCTGACTCGCGGCTGAAACAAGTTGTTGATCTGTTACCTACTGGCGAGTTACGGTCGAGTCGGCATCTTCACCACCAGCCCGGCCTAACCGTTTCCACGGTAAGAGGTGACCGTATGTCAGGAACCGCCGCAGAGCCTGCGACCCGCCGGCCGGGATGGCCCTTCGCCATCGTAAACCGGCAGCTCGACTCCTATCCTGATACCGGGCCCAGGGTGTTTTACCTGGCCATCACGGTGCTGGCCACGATCACGCTGTACTACGAGCTCTACGTCGGCGGCTCGGTGGCCACGCTGCTGCTGACCAACCTGCACATGAGCTTCACGTTCTACGTGATAACCCTGGCGTTCGGTGCCCTGATCGGGGCGTTCGGCTCGCTGTTCGCCGGGCTCACCGACCGGTTCGGCCGGGCCAACCTGGTGGTGTTCGGGCTGTTCTTCACCGGGATATTCGTGGCGTTCATCCTCCCGGCCGCCACGAACAAGTGGGCGTTCACCATCGAGAGCTTCGTGGTCGGGTTCGTCGAAGGTGTCTGCCTGGTGGCCACCCCGGCGCTGATCAGGGACTTCTCCCCGCAGGTGGGCCGGGCGACGGCCATGGGGTTCTGGACCAGCGGCCCGGTGATCGGCAGCCTGATCGTCGCGGTGGTCGGCAGTGCCACCATTCCCGCCGTCGTGACCGACCAGCGTTTCTGGACCCACGAGTACCGCATCTGCGGCATCGCCGGGATCGTCGTGTTCGTGATCGCGTTCATCTGGCTGCGCGAGCTGTCCCCGCAGCTGCGCGACCAGCTGATGGTGACCATGCGCGACCGCGCGCTCGTCGAGGCCCGGGCGAAGGGCATGAGCGACGCGGACATCGAGGCGGCGCTGCGTCATCCGTTCCGGCAGCTGCTCAAGCCCGACATCATCGTCTCCGCCATCGCCGTGTCGGTCATGCTGCTGATCTACTACACGGCCGTCGCCTTCAGCGTGATCTACCTGACCACCGTGTTCGGGTTCTCGGTCAAGGACGCCAACGGGCTGGGCAACTGGAACTGGGGGTTCAACGTCATCGCGGTGATCGGGATCGGGTTCGTCTCCGACCGGTTCCGAGTCCGCAAGCCGTTCATGGTGATCGGCGGCGTGCTGGCCGCGGTGATGACGGTGATCTACCTGGAGCAGGCCGGCCACCATCCCGGCTACTACACCCTCGCGATCATGCTGGCGCTGCTGTCGCTCGGCCTCGGCATCGCCTACACCCCGTGGATGGCCAGCTACACCGAGACCGTGGAGGCCCGCAACCCCGCGCTGACCGCCACCGGCCTGGCCATCTGGGGCTGGATCATCCGGATCGTGGTGTTCGGCTCGTACCTGATCATCCCGCTCGTGATCAACTCGGTCACCCCGCTGGTGAACTACGGCGCCACCGTGTCGGCCTACGCGACCCAGTACAGCAGCCAGCTGGCCTTCGCCGGCGCGCACCCGACCGTCGTGGCGGCCGCCCAGAAGGTCCCCCCGTCGGTCGTCGCCACCGCGGGGTCGATCCCGCCGGCGGTCCTGGCTACCGCGCAGAAGATCCCCCCGTCCGTCCTGGCCACCGCGCAGACGAACGCCACGCAGCTCGCGAACGCGCAGAAGTTCGCGCCCGAACTCGCGGTGATCCAGGCCAACCCGGCGCTGTTCGCCAAGCTGGCCACCTATAAGAACCCGGCCACGATCCCGCCCGCGCTGGTGGCCCAGGCGGTCAAGGCCGCCGGGGGCGGCGCCAAAGGCCTCGGGATCCTGACCACGATCTCGGCCAACCAGGCGGCCATCGCCGGCGTGATCGCGGCCGCGCCAGCGCTGAAGACCGTCGCCCCGTACGCGGCGGACCTGACGACCATCGCTCCGTACTCGACGCAGCTGACGACCATCGCCCCGTACTCGGCGGAGCTGACGGCCATGGCTCCCTACGGGGCCCAGCTGACCGCGCTGTCCAAGGTCCCGCCGGGCGTCTTCGCCTACCTGAAGGCACACGGCGCGGCGGTGACCAAGGCTGCCGCCCAGACCGCCGGGCAGTGGAAGACCTGGTACTGGATCTGCTTCGGCGGCATCATCTTCTTCCTGCTCAGCATCCCGCTGCTGCGCGGCCGGTGGCGGACGCGCGACGCCCGCCAGGACGAGGCTGAGCACGAGGCCAAGGTGGCGGAGGAACTGGCCAAGCTGCGCGCTACCGTCTGACCCTGATGCGGCGGGCATCTTGCGGCAGCAGGATGCCCGCCGTGTGCTACGGCAAGATGCCCTCGACGAGGGCCTGCTGCAGGCGGTTGGCGGTGGCCACGTCGGGCTTGCGCGCGGCGTGCACGTCCGCGTAGAGGAACGACTCCACGGTCCTGCCCGTCAGCGCTGCGCCGCGCTGGCCCAGTCGACGTCCTCCCGCAGCCGCCGCTTGAGCAGCTTGCCGCCCGGGTTGCGGGGCAGCGGGGTCGCGCTGACCGCGACGTACTGCGGGATCTTGAAGTCGGCGATGTGCTC
>JBKQQQ010001002.1:0-2703 GCA_052144275.1 Streptosporangiaceae bacterium | reverse complement strand
CGCTGGGCCGCGCCCACCTGTACGACCCGCAGTGGACCCTGCACGCCGCTGCCGAGCAGGGGTACGCGGGCCCGGGCGCCAGCTGGCCGCTCCCGTTCGCCGCGGGCAGCCGCAGGCCGCAATCCGGGCGCACCGACGGCCCGCGGCCGCGGCTCGACCTGATCCGGACCGGGACGCCGGGGGTCGCGCACGCTCGCTGGCGCCCGGCCGGCCGCTGAACCAGTGCCTGTTTTTGAGATGCCGGCACCCCTGGTCCGGCGCGGCCCTTCGGATGAGACTGGGGTGACAGCGGCTTTCGCGGGCGGCTGGGGACCGCCGGCGGCCGGCAGGACGATGGTCGGAGGCGACCGGGATGACACGGCGAGATATCGCGTTCGACGCCGAGGGCATTACCTTGCGCGGCTGGTTCTACCCAGCGGAGGGGGCGAGCGGGCCTGCGGCGGCCGTAGTCATGGCGCACGGCTTCTCCGCGGTCAAGGAGATGTACCTAGACAGCTTCGCCGAGGTATTCGCCGCGGCGGGGCTCAACGTCCTGGTCTTCGACAACCGCTGCTTCGGCGCGAGCGACGGGGAACCGCGTCAGGAGATCGATCCCTGGGCGCAGATCCGGGACTACCGGCACGCCATCACCTACCTCCACACGGTGCCCGAGGTGGACCCGGAACGGATCGGGATCTGGGGCAGCAGCTACTCCGCCGGCCACGTTCTGGTAGTGGCCGCGATCGACCGCCGGGTCAAGGCCGTGGTGAGTCAGGTGCCGCTGATCAGCGGCCATGCTAACCTGCGCGCCCTGGTCCGGGCCGATTTCATCGCCGGGTTCCGCGAGCAGTTCGACGCCGACCGTCTGGCCCGTTTCCAGGGCAAGCCGCCGGCCATGGTGCCCGTGGTGGACAAGGACCCGCTGGCACCCTCGGCGCTGCCGACGCCGGACTCGTGGGAGTGGTTCACCCAGACTGGCGAAACCCGGGCGCCGGCCTGGCGCAACGAGGTGACGCTGCGCAGCGTGGAGATGTTCACCGAGTACGAGCCGGGCATCTACCTGCCGTACATCAGCCCCACGCCTCTCCTGCTGCTGGTCGCCGCGGGCGACCACCTGGTGCCGTCCGAGCTCGCCATCGCGGCCTTTGAAACGGCGCACCAGCCCAAGGAACTCATCATCATGCCTGGCGGTCACTTCGAGGCCTACACGAAGGGTTTCGAGGCGTCGAGCGGCCGGGCACGCGACTGGTTCACCCGGCACCTAACCCGCTGAGGTTGGCCCGCTCCGCTCATCCATTCACCGCCGCCTGTGCGGCCCCGGCCGCAGGGATGTACGGGCAGTCTTCCCCGGCCGGCGATTGGGACGTCCCGACGGGCGCTTTGGTCACCGACGGGCTCGGGGTCGGGGTCGGCTTGGCCGCGCTCGGGGTCAGGCTCGGCTTGGCCGCGCTCGGGGTCGGGCTCGGCTTGGCCGCGCTCTGAGTGGGGCTTGGCCAGGGGATGCAGCTGGCGGCGACGGGCCCTGGGCCTTGCACTGACATCCTGTGACGCGGCCAATGGCTGGCTGTACCGCCGTGGACCCGGGCGCGGGCCGCTGAGTGGGCGGGCCGGGTGGCGGAGATGCCGGGGGCGAGGGTCACACGCGGGTGCGGGCTGGCGATGGCGGCCGGCCGATGCGCACTACCGTGAGGCGGCAAGGGCGCTCCCACCGTCACGTGCGCCACTTTCTGGATCGGGCCGGGCAGCACGCCGACGTAAGCCGCGGCAATGCTGCCCAGCCCGGCTGCTGCCGTGAGCAGCGCCGCAGCCATGGGGAGTCTGGCGCGACCTGGCCGTCCGGACGGCCGACGCCGGGCTGGCCGCGAAGCAGCGGGCGAGATGCCGACCGGGGGGCCAGCCGGGCAAACGCCGCCAGCGCGGTGGCCTCCCCGGCCAGTTCCCCAGGTTCGGCCGGCCCGGCCATGACGGCGAGCATGCGCGCCAGGTCATGCATCTCCGGCGGCGCCCCGGGGGGGAGAGGGCGCCGATCAAAGATCATGTCCAGCAGCGGCTCGCCGCGCTCACCGCCGGGCCGGCCGGGGAAGAACCCAGGCATCTCACCTCGCATAGCGTCGGCCCCGCTCATTGTGTTACACCCGCTCGTTCAGCAAGTTCGGCGAGCCGCCGGAGGCCTCGATGCGCGGCCACTCGCACCGCACCTGGCGTCTTGCCCACGATCCGTGCCACATCGCCGAAATCGAGGTCGGCCACTACGCGCAGCATGATGATCTCGGCCTGCTCTCGGGGGAGCAATTTGATCAGCCCCACCACCGCCCGCGCGGAAACAGCCTCCAGTGCCAGGTCGGCGGCGTCGGCGGATGCTGGTAGCTCCATCGCCTCGCTCAGTTCGAGCGGCACCGTGGGACGGCGATTCCGCGACCGGCCGGCGTCAACCGCCCGGTGCCGGGCGATGGTGAACAGCCACGCACGGAACGCCGGCTCGTCGCCACGGAACCCGGCCAGCCCAGCCACCACCTGAAGCCAGGTCTCACCAGCCACGTCCTCGGCCTCAGGCGCGATTACCCGCAGGTACCGCAGCAGCGCCGGCTGCACGTCGCGGAAGATGCAGGCGAAGGCCGCCTCGTCACCGGCCCGAGCCCTGGCCATTATGTCCCCGAACGCCCCACCCATCACCGGTCAAGTATCAGCCCGGCGCACCCTCTGGCGCAGGACAAACCGCAGCCC
>JBKQQQ010001001.1:0-3257 GCA_052144275.1 Streptosporangiaceae bacterium | reverse complement strand
CATCGATTTCCCGCAGCAGTGCCGCAATCTCGGCTCGTAGAGTCTCAGCGTTGGCATCCCCGGACACAAGCACTCGGCCGATCTCGTCGGCGAGCTGGGTCTCAAAATCGGCCGAACTGGTCAATCGACCTTCTTTATCCGAACGCAATCGGTCCAGCGCTTCGAGAATGATCCCGCTCAGGACCCCGCCGCCTACGCCAGAAAGAACACTGCTGCCCGTGACGACGACGGGAGCCACGACACCCGCGACAGCCGCGAGCAGCGGGGAAATCGCGGCCGAGCACAAGAGTGACAACAAGACCGGCGGTGGGACCGCCCGCAAGCCACGAGCACCGTCGGCCGCGACTCGGTGCACCCACGCCCGAAGGCCTGCTTGCATCTGCCCAATCTTTGCACGGTCATCCGTGGGGCCATTCACGGCGTCTACTATCGCTTATGCAGCTGCCGTAAGTAAAGGCCTTTTGAGAAACTCTAGAATTGGGCTGCGATGCCGCTAGTACGCAACCGCCGCTGGTTGCATATACGGCGGGCTATCGGCAAGGCCGGTGGCAGAAGGTGGACTACACTCGGCCAGAGCGAGCATGCACGGTATGTCCAGATCGACCCGGTCAGCGATGCACTGCTGTAAGTCCCGGAGCCAGTGACAAACCAAGTGACAACGCCCCCGGCCCGGGGCAGACGCAGCCAGACCCAGCCAGACAAGACCGTCTGCCTGACGTGCTGTAACGCGACCCAGCGGGACGCTGTCAGACGGAACCGGCATGCATGGTAAGGAGAAGGTCTACGGTTCGATTCCGTAACGGGGCTCCAGTTCAGAGCTGTTTTTCGAATATCGGGTTTCAAGATCAAGTGACTAACCAAGTGATACGGCACCAGCTGGCGGCAGGCACAGCGCGCCGTATCCAGACACCGGTGCCCCTCTGGTGTGCGGTAATCAGACTCGATTCGACGGCGTCAGGCTTCTAGTCACCGGGAACGGCCGGGTATGCCCGGATTCAACCGCTGCCCGTCTCCGTTGCCCAGAGAATGGCTTCGGTTCCTGGCTGCGCGCAGGCAGTCGGGCCCATGAAGCTCGCGCCTGATGACAGTCAGGGCAGCCCGTGGCCGTCACCTGCGAGCGGTGACCCAGCCGGACCGGTCGGAGCATCGAGGTGGCGATCCCGGACTGGTATCCGGGGAGATGAGTTAAGGGCGGCGATGTCACGCTGGTCCAAGTACGCGCTGACAACCTAATGCGATCCCGTCAGACGAAACCGCTGTCGGACACTGCGGGACGGGAATGTGCCCGGTAGATACTCTAAACGGCGCAGTCAGGAACCCTCCCGATGCGGGGGTTGGAGCTTGTCGCTGGCGGCCTTCGCGGGCTGGTGCGAGCACGGTCCGGTTCATTTCTGGCGCGCGCCCGGCCTGGCGTTGGCATGTACTCGGCCCGAGCCCTCGACATCGATGAAGGGTGCGCACGTCATCTTCAGCCGCGCGCGTTGGAGTTCGGCCGCGGTGCTGTGGGCGTACCAGCTTTGGCGTTGCCAAATGCTGCCGGTGCCGGTGTGTTGGCGGTGCCAGCCACGACGTGTCACCTGCAGACCCGGAGCAGCAGCGCTTCGCCCTGGCCGCCGCCGCACATTCCGGCAGCGCCGAGCCCGCCGCCGCGTCGGCCAAGCTCGTAGCACAGGTGCAGCGCGATCCGGGCGCCGCAGGCTCCGAGCGGGTGGCTGAGGGCGATCGCGCCGCCGTTGACGTTCACCTTGTCATGCCCGACGTTCAGGTCACGCATGGACTGGATGGCGACGATCGCGAACGCCTCGTTGATCTCGATCAGGTCCAGGTCGGATATCGTCCGCCCGGCCTTGGCTGGGGCCTGCCGGATGGCGTTGGACGGCTGGGAGTGCAGCGAGTTGTCCGGCCCGGTGACGTTGCCGTGCGTGCCGATCTCGGCGAGCGCACGCACCCCGGCCCGTTCGGCTGCCTCTGCGGACATCACCACGACGGCGGCGGTGCCATCGGAGATCGAGTGGCACAGGCCGCGCGGGGGGAAGACTGTCGGTACTCTGCCCCAAAGGTGTGCCTGTTCCGGCACTGCCGTGGATGAAGTGGTCCGACGTCGGGCCACTCCTGGTTGGGGCGGTGGGCATCATACTGGTGTCGCTGACAGACACGATTGCAACTGCGACAAACTTCGCCTCGCGGCGCGGCGACGAGGTCGACCCCGACCAGGAGATGGTCGGCATCGGCACCTCAAATATCGCTGCTGGATTCTTCCAGGGGTTTGCCGTCTCCGTCAGCGGTTGCCGCCCAGCCGTGGTTGACCAGTCTGGAGCCCGGACCCAATTGGCTGGCTTGGTCGGTGCAGGCTTGGTCGCTGTTATGCTCCTCTTTCTCAACGGGCTCCTGGCCGACCTTCCTCAGACCGCCCTGGCCTCTGTCGTCATCACTACGGCTCTGTCGCTCATGGACCTGGGTGTCCTCCGGCGATACGCCCAGGTCCGCACCTCAGCGCTCACCGTGAGCCTCGTCGCTGCCGTTGGCGTGATTCTCCTGGGCGTGCTCCAGGGGATCATCGTGGCAATCGTCCTTGCCATCCTGTTGTTCTTTCGCCGAAACTGGTGGCCCCACGGCACTGTCTTCGGCGAGGTGCCCGAGATGGGTGGGTGGTACGGCACCGTGAAGTACCCAGGGGCCGCCCGGCTCCCAGGGGTTGTCGTGTTCGGTTGGGAAGCGCCGCTCTTCTTTGCCAACAGTGGTCAGTTCCGGGATAAGGTCCGGAGGTTGGCGCGCGAACGGCCCCTGCCTGGATCGTTCTGCAGTGCGAGGTGGTCACTGACATCGATGTCACTGCCGCCGAAGTGCTCAAGGCTCTGGATGAGGAGCTCAATGATCGCGGCGTGCACTTGGCATTCGTCGAGCCACGCGATCGCCTCCAGGACCTGGTGCGCCGCTATGGCCTCAACACCACGCTGGACCGAGAGCACTTCTATCCCAGCCTCGGCCTGGCCCTCGATGCGATCAACAATGCGGCCGAGGACAGCCCTATGCCGCCCGATGAAGGGATGCCGCCTGCATGAGCACCGCCCCTGACGCCGTGAGCGAGGAGAACACCGGCAGCCCACGGCTAGCGCTCCTGCTGTCCGCGGCGATGTTTGTCCTGGTTGTCGACACCTCGCTGATGAACGTGTCGATCTCCGCGGTGATCAAGGATCTGCATACGACGGCGAGCGGCGTCCAGTCGGCAATCGCCCTCGAGGCACTCGTCTCTGCGG
>JBKQQQ010001000.1:0-7108 GCA_052144275.1 Streptosporangiaceae bacterium | reverse complement strand
GAGATCGACCGCCTCCTGGCGCTCGGGGCGCCGGGTCGACATCGGGCAGACCGGCGCTGAGTCCTGGACCGTCCGTGCCGATCCCGAGGGAAACGAGTTCTGCGTCGTGCGCCCGAAGGAAACCCTCCGTTAAGGCTCAGCACTGAGAACCGCACACAGACCCTGTCCGCGGCAGAAGCGGATATTTGCCCCGAGCGCGGCGGTGCATACAGCCCGTCCAACTGTCCGCCGGGCCGTAACCACGGACTGCTATGCAGCCAGCGATGCGGAGAGCTCTTGATAACCGTGCGAATACCCGCCGATCTGCACGGGCATTTCTGCTGGAAGGAGCAGACTGCCTGTGCTCCAGACCCGGATGTTCTGCCGCGTTCATGTGGCATTAAGGGCCGAGGTTAAATACTGCAACTCGTCGTTTACGAGTGATCTTCTTGCATATGGCGATACGAACCGCTGTACCTACTTCAGCGTCATGAAACGGCTGCAATATTGACCCCGACCAGCGCGACAACAATGGGAAAGTCGTGCGGTCAGGCGTAAGGACCACGATCAGTAGCCACAGTAGCACGATCAATGCGACCCTTCGGTTACTGCCAGGCGGGGAACCCGCCGGGCGCTTACGGTGATCGTGGGCCATGTGGGCAATGTCCTTGCTTTAGAGACATATGGCCTGGTCAAGCACAGGTGCTCCTGTACAGCGCGTGACCCCTGAACTGGAGACCTTGGGGTGATCACACAGGGTGATGTGGCGTAGATCACGCTAAATCGGCCTAACGCAAGGCCATTGGGCCATGTGGGGATGTCCTCCCCTCGGCGTCAACAAGGCCTGACATCCGGCCGTGCAATCCTCGGCGCCTCTTCGCGAGCCCTTCCGGGAGCGCTCGGCGGAGCCGATCTTGATAAGCGGGAAACCTGCTGGGAAGAACCAGGATCCTAGGCGGCCGACCGGGTGATAATGACATTACGCAGCGGGGTCGGCTGGTAGGGAGGGCCGCGTGAGTGGAGACATCGCGTCGATGATGGCGGAGATGACGCCGTACATCTCGGCCGCGGTCAGTGCTTATGGCGGAGCGGTCCTGGCGCGGGCGCGGGATGAGGCGGCGGATGCGACGATTGGCCTGGGCCGCCGGCTGCTGCAGAAGATCTTCGGGCACCGGAATGAAGCCGAGTCCCTGCCCGACCCGCTGGCCGACCTGGCCGGTGATCCGCAGGACGGTGACGCCCTGGCGGCCGTGCGGCTGGCGGTCCGTAAGGCGCTGGAGGCTGATCCGGCTCTGGCGGCGGAGGTGCGGGCGATGCTGGCCGGAGCGGGAGGGGTAGCTCAGCAGGTGCACGCGGGCCGGGATGCTTACGTCGCGGGCCGGGACCAGACGGTGGTCAACTACCGCCGTCCGGGCGAGTGAGACGGGTGGCGTGTGATGTCCAGCGGGCAGGACGGCCCAGAGGCAGGGGTCAGCCAGGATATTCAGGCCGAACGGGACGCCTTCACCGCCGGTCGCGACCTGACCGTCATCTACCAGTACGCGTCCACCCCCGATGGGACCGGGGGACCGCGGGCCGCCGGGCCGATGCGGCGGCTATGGGGGCACGTACCGCCGCGTAATCCGGGGTTCATCGGGCGGGAGGAGCTCCTGTCCCGAATCCGGGCTGGGCTGCTGGCCGGGGACCGGACGGCCGTGCAGGCGCTGCAGGGAATAGGCGGGGTCGGCAAGACGCAGCTGGCCGTGGAGTACGCGCACCGCTTTGCCGACGGCTATGACGTGATGTGGTGGATCAGCGCGGACCAGGCCGGGCTGATCGGCAACCAGTTCGCGGAACTGGGGGAGAACCTGGGCTGCGTAGAGCCTGGAACCGGGCTGACCGACGCCGCCCGCCAGGCGACGCTGGCCGAGTTGCGGCAGCGCGGACAGTGGCTGCTGGTCTTCGACAACGCCGAATCTCCCGCCGACCTGGCCCCGTGGCTGCCGGGAGGAAATGGCCATGTACTGATCACCTCCCGGACTCGCCGGTGGGCCGAGATCGCGGTCCCGGTCGAGGTCGACGTGCTGACCCGGGCCGAGTCGGTGGCCATCTTGCGGACCCGGGTGTCCTGGCTAGCCGAGGCCGATGCGGAAAAAGTTGCGGCGGCACTGGGGGACCTGCCCCTGGGCGTGACGCAGGCCTCTGGCTACATGACTGACACGGGCACCCCAGCCGATGTGTACCTGAGCGTGCTGGAGACGCGGGCCGGGCAGGTTCTCGACCTCGGGCAGCCGTCGTCGTATCAGCAGTCGTTGTCCGCGGCGACCGAGCTGGCGTTCGACCGGCTGGAGCACGATGACCCGGCCAGTGCCGCCCTGGCCGCCGTGTGCGCGTTCCTGGCCCCGGCCCCGGTCCCGGTCGAGTGGTTCACCGGCCCGGCGGCGCCGGGTCCTAGGTGAGGACCACCCCGACACGCTGATCTCGGCCAGCAACCTGGCTCTCGTCTGGCGTGCGGTCGGCCAGGTCCAGGCGGCACGGGACCTGGCCGAGGACACCTTGGCCCGGCGGCGCCGGGTCCTAGGTGAGGACCACCCCGACACCCAGAGGTCCGCCGCCCGGCTAGCTGCCGCCGATGACGACGAAGCTGGCCCCGATGACGACGAAGCAGACTGGGACGACGACGACGAGGAATTGCAACCCGAGGACATGCCGCACGGGTAAGGCCCGGATAGCTCCAGCACCTATCGTCACCCCCGCAGCGACCTCGAGCGTGATGCACGCGCGCGCGGGCCCGAAAATAGCCGCCGGTGACGTCGTGGAATGACCGCAGGGAGAGCCGGGCCGAACTCGCACGTCACCTGGCCAGTGGCCCTGGACAGGCTCACAGCGGGAACTCCTGATGGACCAGCAGCGCCAGCGGCGTGATGACGTTGCCGACTCGCAGGCCGAACGCGACAAGCCCGCCATGCCAGGAGGACACCAACCGCGCCCATGCCCGGATGTACGCTTCCGGGACCATGCCCATGTCCCTGAAGTCCTGGCGGATCTTGTGCAAGCTCCGCTGCTGCCCCTAGCGCACCGGGCAGCAGGCCAAGTCAAGGAGCGAACCAGCAACCGCCGTCCTCTGCGGCCACCTGAGCGTACAGAACGTCCGGACCTGGGCCTGAAGCTTGCTGATCCGTCTAGAAGCGATGCCCACGCTTACGCGGCTACGCGCGGCTGTTAAGAACTTATGGCGGGGCGCCCACGCCATAGTTCATGCATTGCCAACCGCGGGCTGAGTATTCGCTTCTGCCTCGGATAGGGTCGAGCGCCGCGAGCACGGCAGGGACTTTGGCCAGGCCGCGTGGTCAGCCGGCGAGCCGTGAACTCCTCTAGCCGAGGACGGGGGCTGACGGGGAAGCCGGTCACGAAGAGCCGCTTGAGTCTGCGCGACCACGCAAAAGATCCGCCGCTATGCGCGGATCGCAGCCATGGAATCTCAGTGCCGGCTGGCGTACAGATTTGGACGATATGCGCCAGTTGTCACGCTGGTCCACGTCCGGTCGTGCCGGGTTGACCTGAGCGAACCAATGTTGACCGCAGCTGAGGAAGGGCCATAGCCATCTCAGGGTCCGGCTCCACGAGCTGGGCCCACACGGCGGTCGGCTCCACCCGCCAGAGCACAGAATCCGGCGTGAACGCTCCGCACACCGGCCGCAGCGTTTCTTCCGGCCGCGGGGTGAGGAGTACCGCCTTGGTTTGGCAGCTCGGAGCTCCGTGGGAGACAGCCGAGTCGAGGTCTACCGCCGAACGACATGCGTTAGTGGGAACGCTCGAGGCTGATGACGACATTGCCAGTTTTCTGGCCTGTCTCGACGTACCTGTAGGCCTCGACGATCTGGTCCAACGGATACGTTCTGTCGATGACCGGCTTGAACTGTCCAGACTCGATCAGTTCCTTGACATACCGCACCATCAGCTGGTCATGCTTCGGAATGGGGAACATGACCTTCTTACCGCCATGTAGCGGGGCGATGAGCGCCAGGAACGGATTCTGGGCCAGCGGGCCCAGCTCGGAGGAGATGTAGATTCCGTCCGGTTTCAGAAGCCGTTTGCATTGGCTGAAGGAGCTCTTGCCAACCGAGTCGAGGACCACGTCGTATTTCTGCTCGTCCTTGGTGAAATCCCCGGCCGTGTAGTCGATGACTCTGTCGGCGCCCAAGCCCCTGACCAGCTCCATGTGGTCCGTGTCGCAGACCGCGGTCACATTGGCACCGAGACTCTTCAGCAACTGCACCGCCGCTGAGCCAATAGCACCGGTTGCGCCATAGACGAGGACGTCCTGCCCGCTCTGGATCTTTGCCGCCCTGATGTGCGAGAGGGCATAGTGCGAACCCTCGGTACTGGGAGCGGCCTGCTGGTAGGTCACGTTCGCCGGCATGGTCGTGAGCGAACCGTCCTCGGGAATCGACAGGTACTCGGCATGAGCACCGAACTGGCCCTCGTTGTATCCGAACACCTTGTCGCCGACCTTGAAAGACGTGACGCCACTGCCGACCGCCTCGACCACTCCAGCAAACTCGTTCCCCAGGACCGTCGCCCGTGGCCTGATAAGCCCGGTGAAGAATCTCATGAAGAGGGGCCTGGCAGCCCGGCAGGCGCAGTCCGTCCGATTCACCGTCGTCGCATGAACCTTGACGAGCACCCCATTGTCCCTGGTAGTCGGCTTCTCCACCTCTGAGATCAGAACCACATCGGGCGGGCCGTACCTGGTCTGGACCGCTGCCTTCATAGGCGGAGTTTAGCGAGCCGCCATGGGCCCGGAAGATCACTAATCCAGTCAAGGCGCAACAGGGAACTGAGCGGCCCGGGCCGCAAGCACGCCAGGGCCGCTGGAGGCATCCCGATGGCCGAACCCCGCGCGGTGCATCCCCGGCGGGCGCAGTCTCCAGGTGGCAGCTGGGAAGACCGGTCGGCGTATACCCAGCCCGCAGCATTCACCCGGACAGGAGCCTGTATGTACACCCACACGACCGCGTCGAGCCCTCGCTCGCTATGCGGTTGCTGTCAGGCGTGCGCTGGCCTGCCACAGCCGGGCGGTGGCTGTGGTGTCGTAGAAGGCCTTGGGCTTGCGGTTGACGAAGTACCGGCCGGTGATGCCCTCGACCTCGGGTGAGGAGGCGAGGTAGATCGGGGTGTCCGCGCCTTGGGCCGGGGTCTTCATGAACAGGCGCGCCACGCGCGTGATGACGGCGAAGTACGCCGCCTGGTCTTCGGCGCCGAAGCCGGTACGTACCACGCCGGGATGGCACACCGTGGCGGTCACACCGGTGCCCTCCAGGCGGCGGGCCAGCTCGTAGGTGAACATGACGTTGGCCAGCTTCGACTGGCTGTAGGCGCGCTGCCCGGAGTAGTCCCGCGCCCCCTGCAGATCGTCGAAGTCGATGCGGCCCCTGGCGTGGGCGCCGGATGAGACGGTAACGATCCGGGCGGGCACGCTCGCGGTCAGGCGGTCCAGCAGCAGGCTGGTCAGCAGGAACGGCGCGAGGTGGTTGAGCGCGAAGGTGTGCTCTAGTGGCTAGGGCGTTCCGATCTGGCCCCGCCTGGGCGGCTTGGCGTGGCCCCACCGGGTGGGCTTGACGGGGTTTTGTGGCGGCTTGAAGTGGCCCCGCCGGGAGGGGTTATGAGTCCTTGGCGGCCTTGGTGCGTGCGAGGCGGTAGGACTGGGTGCCGGTCTCGATGATCGCGGCGTTGAAGGTGAGCCGGTCGACGATCGCGGCGCATAGGCGGGGGTCGGTGAAGGTCTTGGTCCAGCCGCTGAAGGACTCGTTGGAGGCGATGGCCACGCTGGCCTTTTCCTCCCGCTCGGTCAGGACCTGGAACAGCAGCTCGGCGCCGCGCCGGTCGAGAGCCATGTAGCCGAGCTCGTCGATGCACAGCAGGTCGACGCGGCCGTAGCGGGCGATGGTCTTGGTGAGCTGCCGGTCGTCGGCGGCCTCGGCGAGCTCGTTGGCGAGCTTGGCGGCGAGGGTGTAGCGGACCCGGTGGCCGGCCATGGCGGCGGCGGTGCCCAGGCCGATGAGCAGGTGGGATTTGCCGGTGCCCGAGTCGCCGATCAAGCACAGCGGGGATCCGGCGGTGACCCAGTCGCAGGTCGCCAGGGTGTTGATGACGGCGGGATTGACGCTGGGGTTGGCGTCGTAGTCGAAGTCGGACAGCCATTTCGCGCGGGGGAACCCGGCGGCGCGCAGCCCCCGCTCGGCCCGGCGGTGGTCGCGGTCCTCGCATTCGGCCATGAACATCTCGGCCAGGAACCCGCGGTAGGTCAGCTGGTCTTTCTCGGCCTTGTCGGCGGCATCAG
This sequence comes from Streptosporangiaceae bacterium, assembly GCA_052144275.1. Lineage (GTDB taxonomy): Bacteria > Actinomycetota > Actinomycetes > Streptosporangiales > Streptosporangiaceae > Palsa-504. The sequence continues at coordinate 807 of JBKQQQ010001000.1, read as the reverse complement.
CGAACTGGGCGCGGATGGCCGGCAGGCGCAGGACCCGGCAGGCGGTGTCAATCGCCGCGTCGGCGGCCTGCTCGGTGATGCCTCGTGCACGGGTCATGGTCAGCCTTCCTGGCCGGTGCGGGGGTGGCGCAGCAGCTGGTCGTATGCGTGGACACTCGGCAGCGGCCGGGTGTCCTCGGGCAATCCGGCCAGCCGGCGCAGCGTCAGGCTGGTGACCTGCGCAGCCTGCGCGGGGACGGCTGGCGCCGGCGCTATCCCGGTGGCGGGCCGGCAGCGGTCGCGGGCGTCGGCGGCCTGGCGGGCCTCGACCGCGATGACGTCGGCAGTGAGCGCGCCGACTGACAGCGCCGCTCTGATACCGGCGGCGACGTCATCATCGTCCATGTGCCGGTGCAGCAGCAGGACCTCGATCAGCATGCGGGTCGCGGCGGGCTCGCCCAGGGTGCGGCGGGCCGCCGCCCACAGCGCTTCATGGGTGCCGGTGAACGCCCCTGCCGCGCGGGCCTGCTCCAGGACGGTGGAACCGGCCAGGGCCCCGGGTTTGTGCATCAGCGCCTCCAGGTAGTGATCCAGCACGAGCGCCTCGGCGCCCTTGACGGTCAGCCGCTCATGCCGGGCGACTTCCTGCCGGCGGTCATAGATGACTAGCTCGCCAGCCCGCAGCACGGCCCGCACCTGGCGCCCGATCAGATGGGCCGGGACTGAATAGCGGCAGCAGCGGACCGTGACCTGGCTATAACGGTCGACGCGGGGGGTCAGCAGCAGCCCGGTCTCGAACGGCTCTTCCGGCAACGCCCGCAGCAACCC
>JBKQQQ010000999.1:0-3448 GCA_052144275.1 Streptosporangiaceae bacterium | reverse complement strand
CCTGCAGCTCGGTGGAGAGCCCGGCCACCCGCCGCAGCGCGTGCCGCTCCTCCAGGTCCATGTCCCCGAGGTCTGGCTGCTCGTGCTCGTCAAAGATCGTGCTCATTGTCCTCCGACATTGGTGCTTACTCGTCCCCCGATGGTGCCACGCGGCGCGAGGGATTTCACTTTATTAACAACCCGGGAGGCCCAGATGTGCCCCGCCGCAGCCGGTTCCGGCGTTATCTGTCCCGAACGAGCCGCAGTGTCGCCGCCGGGTCAACCTTTCTGCGGTACCGGGTGTATAAGGCCTTCGGCTACGCGCACGCTGACGTGTCGCGCGTGGTGCTGCGCTTGCCCAGCGGCCAGCAGGTGTCCACGTCAACGTTCGCGGCCGGCTGGCCAGGTAGCGAGGTCCGGCTCTGGGCGGTCAGCATCCCGTCCGATACCTGGCAGGACGGCCAGGCGAAGCCAACCATCACCGCGACGGGGTACGACGCCGCGGGCCATGTCGTCGGCCAGGTTCAGCTCGGGCGCCCGGGGTAGTGAACCCACGGGCCGGATCAACCTTTGGCGGGGACGGGTGTCTTATGAGGCATGGCAGACCTGCATGCCGGTCCCGACACCGGGAGCCCCGCGGTGGAGATAAGCGATGACGTAGCTACCGGCGTCAGCGGGCTCTTCCGCGCCAGGTACCCCGAGATGGTGCGGCTGGCCGACCTGCTCGGCGCGGACGACCCCGAGGACATCGCGCAGGAGGCGTTCGCCCGGCTGATCAGGAAGCACGCCTCGCTGCGGAACCCGGATGCGGCGCTGGCCTACGTCCGGGCCAGCGTCTGCAACCTGACCCGCAACCGGCATCGTCACCTGCGCGTGGTCCGGCTGCGCACGCCCGCCGGGCGGGACGAGGACTCCTCCGAGCAGGTCGTCATGCTCAAGGAGGACCACCGCGAGGTCCTGGCCGCGCTCGCGGGACTACCGCAGCGCCGACGCGAGGCGATCGTCCTGCGCTACTGGCTCGACCTATCGGAACGCGAGATCGCGGCTGCCATGGGCGTCTCGCCAGGCACCGTCAAGTCGCACGTGAGCCGGGGCCTGGCCGCACTCGCCCTGACGTTGGGGGAAAAGGCATGAACACCGTCGAAGACCGGCTGCGGGACGCCCTGCGCGAGCGCGCCAGGCAGTCACCTATCGACCCGGACGCCTGGGAACGAACGCTGGCCAGGACGCGGCGGCTCCGGGCCGGCGCTTGGTCCAGGTTCATGGTCCCGGCCGCAGCGGCCGCGGCCGTGGTGGCGATCATCGCCGGGGCCGTCGTGCTGACCGGCCGCGGGGGCCCGCACGGCGGTTCCGGGTACACCAGCGGCGCGACGGCCTCGCCTTCCGCCACGCCGCCGCCTCCTCCCGGCCGCAACGACTACGAAATGCAGCAGGCACCGCCGATCACCGCGGTGGTCCCGGTGAAGCTGACGGTCGACGGCCAGACGACCTGGACCTTCGTGTGGTTCGGCTACCTGAAGAACTACCGCAGCGAGGGTATCGCACTATGTACGGTCACTGACGGTGACGGCTACGGCGGGGGCGGCGGATGCCAGCCCGAGGATGTGCCAGCGCACCAGGTCGCTTTCAGCCCCGGCCCCTATGGCGCGATAAGAATGGGCACGAGCCTCAAACAAGTGACGTCGGTCAGTGCGCACTTGCCCAGCGGCCGCAGTGTCCCTGGGGTGGTGGTCTCCGGCCGCGGCTTCCCCTACAAGTTCTGGGCGGTGGTTTACCCGTCCGAGGAAAGCGCCCAGATCATCTTCGGTAACGCCGGCGGACACGAGCTCGGCCATCTGTCCATGGCCGGTCAATACCCCACTCCCTCGCAGCCGCGCAGCGGCGGCATCGTGGTGTTCAGGTACCCGGCCCACACGGAAGAGCCCGAGGCGGGCACCATGACGGCTTACCTGCTCGACGGGCGGATCCTCGGTATCAACGGGCGGGTCGTCGGATTCTGGGATTCCGCCAGTAGTTCCTCGATTTCAAATGTCCCGGCCAGCGGGCCGCCGGCCGTAGTAAACCTCGGCGGCGGTTATCCTCGCGGTTCCCCGCTGGTGGAGTTCTACGGCTACGCCCACGAGAACGTGACCCGGGTCGTGCTGCGGCTGGCCGACGGTAAGCAATATGGCGCGCAGACCTTCGCCGCCTGGAAGGGAAGCGGCCTGCGGCTCTGGGCCTTCTCCGTGCCGACCGAGCTTTATACCCGCGTCAACCCGGGCCAGGACGTCTTGATGGGTTACGACGCCGCCGGCCGGGTGATCTGGCAGATGCGCTTCGGCTCCGGAGGGTGATCCGTCTCTCCCGCCTGGCCGTCGCGCTGGATACCGTCGGTGCCATGGCTACGACAATCGCCCTGATCACCGGGGCTAACAAGGGAATCGGGCTGGAGACCGCGCGCCAGGTGGGCGCCCGCGGCATCACCGTGCTAGCCGGCGCGCGGGACGAGGCGCGGGGCGTTGCGGCGGAGCGCGCCCTGCGCGACGGGGGCGCCGACGCGCGGTTCGTGCCGCTCGACGTGACCGACGCCAAGTCGGTGCGGCAGGCCGCCGACTGGATCGACACCGAGTACGGTCGCTTGGACATCCTGGTCAACAACGCGGCTATCGCCCGTGGCGGGCCGCCCAGCGGGACGGACCTGGACGAGATGCGCGAGGTCTACGAGACCAACGTGTTCGGCGTGATCATGGTGACCAACGCGATGCTGCCGCTGCTGCGCCGGGCGCCCGCCGCGCGGATCGTCAACGTGTCCAGCGAGGTCGGCTCGATCACCTCGATGACCGACCCGGCCAGCCCGCTGGCCCAGATGCCAGCCGGGCTGGCCTACCCGTCCTCCAAGAGCACGCTCAACATGATCACCGCCATGTACGCGAAGGAGCTGCGGGATACCCCGATCAAAGTCAACGCGGCCAACCCCGGGTATACGAAGACAGATCTCAACCGCAATACCGGATTCCGTTCGGTCGCCGAGGGGGCGGAAGCCAGCGTCCACCTCGCCACGTTGGACGCGGACGGCCCCACCGGTATCCTGTGGGGCCATCTGTGGACGGCCGACGCCTCGCCCGACGCCTACGGCACCCTCCCCTGGTGAGGCGTTTTTCATGATCGCGAAGGTTTTTGGGTCGCCGGCGACCCAAAAGCCTTCATGATCATGGGCGACTTAGCGATAGGAGGGCTGGGCGGCACCGCGGTAAGGGGCTGGAGGGGTCGAAAGGGCCAGCGCGGCACTTCGTGCGTCACTGGGCGAGACGGCGCAGCGAGGCGGGCAGTTCACCGTCGTAGACCACCGTGAGGCGGTGGGTAGCGCGGGTGATCGCGACGTACAGGTCGTGGCCGCCCGCCGGGGACTGGCCGAGGATCCCGGCCGGGTCGACCAGCACCACGCGGTCGAACTCCAGGCCCTTGGACTGGCCCACGGTCAGCAGGGCGA
>JBKQQQ010000998.1:0-8381 GCA_052144275.1 Streptosporangiaceae bacterium | reverse complement strand
GCGCCCGCGCCGCGCCATCCGGCGCGAAGCCGAGCTCGGCTACGGCCGCCAGCACGCGCTCCCTGGTTTCCTGCCGCGGGTTGCGCTGCCCGTTGAGCACGCGGGAGACCGAGGCGATGGACACGCCCGCGGCCCGGGCCACGTCATAGATCGTCGGTGCACCGCTCGAGCCGCCCGCGACTGGGTCATCGGCCGCGGCCCCGCCCGCGGCCCCGCCGTCGGCGCCCGGGGCGTCCCCGCCGGGGCCGTCAGCCGGGTCCCTGCCTGTCCCGTCCACCGTTGCTCCTCATCGCCGTCGCCGCCCGGTAAGCGCTTACCCGAACGACCCGAATAAAGGGTGCCGCTCGTCGCGGCACCCGGTCCCGGCCTAGGCTTCCACCTTGCGGTAAGCGCTTACCGGCGCCCTATGGCAGAAGAGTACGACTATCGGGCGATTTATCACAAGAGCAAATGTCTCTACTGTTACGCGAACGTGACACGAGCCGGATCGCCTTGCCCGCAAGGGCTTCCGTGCCCCGCACCGGCCTCCGCCGGGCCGAACCGCGCTGGACCGGGCTGACCAGGCGATCGGCTAGGACATCTCGAAGTAACCTCGCCCGCACTCGTTACCGGCCGCGTAACAACCGAGAAATACCCCTGAAACTCGCGCATGGGACACATGCCTTGCAGGTATACGGAGCGGCCGGGGTGGAGCCAGCCCAGAAGTTGGACCCCAGAAGGCCTTATTGCCCCCATGGAGGCATAGTGAATCCATATCCCAGCTGGCTTAGCGCCGGGGATAACTCCTGGCAGATGACCGCTGCCACGCTGGTCGGGCTGATGTCCATCCCGGCCCTGGCCGTCCTCTACGGCGGTCTCGTACAGAAGAAGTGGGCCATGAACACCGTGCTCATGGTGTTCACGACCTTCTGCCTGGTCCTGATCACCTGGGTTCTCTGGGCCTTCAAGATGGGCTTCGGCACGCCTCTGATCAGCACGTTCGTCGGTGATCCACGGAGCGTGCTCGGCCACACGGCCGAACAGGGCCAGGCGAACATCCCGTTGCTCAACGGGCTGATGCCCAACTTCAGGTTCCCCGAGTCGTCACTGGTCTACTTCCAGTTCGTGTTCGCGGCGATCACGCCGATCTTGTTCATCGGCAGCGTCATCGGCCGGATCAGCTTCAGGGTCTGGATGATCTTCGTGCCGCTCTGGATCACCTTCGCCTACGCGGTGAACGCCTTCCTGCTGTGGGGCGGCGGCTACTGGGCGGGCAAGGGCGCGCTGGACTTCTCCGGCGGTTACGTCATCCACCTGGCCGCGGGCGTGTCCGGCTTCGTCGCGGCCGCGGTCGTCGGGCCGAGGCTCAAGCGCGACCGCGAGCGGGCCATCCCGAACAACCTCATGTTCGTCGCCGTCGGCGCCGGGATCCTGTGGCTCGGCTGGAACGGCTTCAACGGCGGTGACCCGTACTTCGCCAGCCAGGACGCCGCGGCCGCGGTCATCAACACCAACCTCGCGACCGCGGTGGCCATGATGACCTGGATCATCATGGACATGGCGTTCAGCCCGGAGAAGAAGCCGACCTTCCTTGGCGGCCTGAACGGCATGATCTGCGGCCTGGTCGGCATCACCCCGGCGGCCGGCTACGTGAACGGCCTCGGCGCCATCATCATCGGCCTGGTCTGCTCCGCGATCGTCTGGGTGGCCTGGATGTACCTGCCGAAGTACGTGTGGCCGTTCAACAAGGTCGACGATGCGCTCGGCGTGGTGTACACCCATGGCATCGCCGGGTTGTTCGGCGGCCTGCTGGTCGGCCTGCTAGCCGACCCGAACATGATCGTCTACCTCGGCCTCGGTAAGAACCCCTCGGTCTCCGGCGCCGGGTTGTTCTACGGGCATGGTCACCAGCTTCTCGTCCAGGCCGGCGCCGCGCTGACGATCATCGTCTGGGACGCCGCCGTGACGTTCGTCATCCTCATGGTCATCAAGTACGTGTTCAGGATGAACCTGCGGCTGCCCGACGACCAGCTGGAGATCGGCGACGTAGCGGTGCACGGTGAAGAGGCCTACCCGTCCGAGGATCTGGTCAGCGTCGGCTCCTCGATGGCGGACGAGGCATCACCGACGTCGCGGGAGCCGGAGAAGGCGGCCACGGCGGACGATATATAGGCGGACGATATATAGCTTGCCCTGCTCCTAGGCCTGCGCTGCGTGCGGCCGCAGCGTAACCGGACGCGCGCCCGGCCCCCCGCAAGGGGGTGCCCGGGCGCGCGATCGGCTGTCCGTGCTAGCCGGGGGGACGATCCCCCCAAGACCCCCCCTGATCACGAGGGGGCTGCCCGCCCCCCCCGTGCCCCCCTGGGGAGGGCTGCCGCCCCCCAGACCCCTAATCGCTAATGGCCGCGGAAGGCCTCTTCGAGCCACCAGGAGCCGTGCGCGGACGTGACCTTGGCGTCGATGAGCAGCGGGCGCTCGCGCGGGCCGTCCAGCCAGTCGCGCACCGGGGCAAGGTCGGCCGCCTGGCGCACGGTGACGCCCTCGAACCCGAACCCGCGGCCGATCGCGGCGATGTCGGTCGCCGGGAACCGCACGGTATCCAGCGGGTCACCATCCGGCCCGAAGTGGTGCACCTCCGCGCCGTAGGCCTCGTCGTCGTAGACGACCACCACCATCGGCAGCCCCAGCCGTGCGACGGTCTCCAGCTCGCTGACGCCCATCAGCGCGCCGCCGTCGCCGAGCGCGGCCACCGCCAGCCGGTCCGGGCGGGCGATCGCGGCCCCGATGGCCGTGGCCAGGCCGAGCCCGATCGACTGGAACGCCTGGGTGAAGCAGAAGCCCGCCTCGTCGGGCACGGACAGGTACATGCTCGGGTAGCCCATGAAGTTTCCGGAGTCCACCGCCACGGTCCGCTCCGCGGGCAGCAGGTCATCCAGTGCGATCGACAGCGTGCGCGGGTCGATCCGCTCCCCGTCGCTCTCGTCCTTGTACGCCACGTCCCGCCAGTGCACCTGGTCCGCGATCCGCTCCCGCAGTTCCGTTGACCGGTACCCCGCCGTGAGCCGCGCATCCTCCCCGCCGCCGTCACCCGCCGCACCGGGTGACCCGCCGTCATCTTGATCCCGAACGGGCCTGGTTTCCCCATCCTGGCCACCCCGCGTGCCTTCCGCGCCGAGCGCGGCGGCCACGGCGCGCGCGGTCTCGGCCACGTCGCCGGTCACGCCGAGGTGCACCGGCCGGTACGCGCCGATCGCAGTCGCGTCGTCGTCCACCTGGACCAGCGTGGCCTCCGGCGGAATCAGCCTGCCGTGCCGCGTCGTCCACATGTTCAGCGAGCAGCCCCAGCCCACGATCACGTCGGCGTCGCTGATCAGCTCGGCCGCCAGCGGCGAGGCGAACCCGCCGCTCACGTCCAGGTTCCAGGGGCTGCCGCGGAACAACCCCTTGGCCACCGCGGAGGTGGCCAGGAGGGCCCCGCACGCGTCCGCCAGCCGTTCCAGTTCGGCGGCCCGGCCCCGGGCGCCCCGGCCGGCGATGAACACCGGCCGCCGGGCCGCGCGCAGCACGCCCGCCAGCTCGGTGACCGCATCGGCGCCTGGGGCGGGCGGGAACGTCCGCCTCAGCGCGGGCACCGGGCCGGGGTCGCCCGGTGCTGGCTGACCCGGTGCTGGCTGGAACTGGGCGGCCTGGACGTTCAGCGGCAGGGCCAGGACCACGGTCCGGCGGCCAAGCGCGGTGGAGTAGGCGCGGTGCGCGTCGGCCAGCGCCGACGCAGGGGAGTAGAGCCGCTCGGCGACCGCGCCGACGGCAGCGGCCAGCCCGGCCACGTCGACGTGGAAGTTGGACCGGATCTCCGGGGCCTCGGCGGCCAGCACCAGCAGCGGGGTGCGGCTCTTGGCGGCCTCGGCGATGCCCGTCATCGCGTTGGTCAGGCCGGGCCCCTGATGAACCGTGACGACCCCGGGGGCTCCGGTGGTCCTGGCCCAGGCGTCGGCCATGACGGTGGCGCCGCCCTCGTGCCGGGCCGCGACGAACGTCGCCCCGCCGGCCACCAGCGCGTTCGTGACGTGAAAGTTGCCGCTGCCGACCACGCCGAACACGGTGTTCACCCCGAGCCCGGCCAGCCCGCGGCCGACGGCGTCCGCGACCCGCATGCTCAGGAACGCTCGACGAGCGCCAGCGCTCGGCACGGGGACCCCGAACCGCTGACGATCGGCAGCGGGCCCGCGATCACGACCGCCCCGGTGACCGGCAGCCGGGCCAGGTTCTGCAACTGCGTGAGGCCGTACTTGCCCGCCCCGAGCAGCGCCGAATGGCACGGGAACGGCGGGTCGAAGGAGTGCGCGGCCCCGGCGTCGGTGCCGACGGTCTCGGTCCCGAGCCCGATCACCGGCGAGTCCTGGGCCAGCCACATCGCGCAGGACACGCTGATCCCCGGCGTGTGCGGGCCGGTGGCGTCCGCGTTGAGGAACGCCGCCTGGTCGTCAGACCGCGCGTCCCAGCCGGTCCGGTACAGCAGCCAGCCGCCCTCGGGCAGCGGCCCGTGCTCGACCTCCCACTGCTTGACGTGCTCGATCTCGAGGAGGAAGTCCGGATCCTGCGCCGCCTCGGCGCTGAAGTCGAGCACGACCGCCGCGGCGATCAGCCGTGAGACCGGGACCTGGGCCACGTCCTCGCCGTCTTTGCCGGTCACCCAGTGCACCGGGGCGTCGAAGTGGGTGCCGGTGTGCTCGCCGGTCACGATGTCGTTCCAGTACCAGGCGGGTCCGCGCTCGTCGTAGTGGCTGATCTCGGTCAGCCCGAAACGGGCGGTATTGCCGAACGGCTCAGGCAACTGGATGATCGGCGTCTCGGCGCTCAGCGGCGCGGTGAGATCGATCACCTCGACGGAGCTGTCACGGATGGCGTCGGTCAGGGCCTGCAGCACGGACATGATGCTCCTTCACTCGGTCGCTAGGTGGCTAACCGAAGCTTTCACCATTGGCGCCCCGGTCGGCTAGTCCTGCGTTGATGCGGCCCGGGCCCGGATTGATCCTGTGCCCCGCGTCGTTACTGCTGTGAAAGCCCGCCGGAGGTCGGCGTAACCTGACTGTCGAGGTGAAGCATGACCAAGCCTGTCGTGACGGCAACGACCCTGGTCACCGAGGACGGCGTCCCGATCGAGGCCATCCACCTACCCGGTACCGGGGATCTCGCGATCGTCGTCGCGCACGGCTTCACGCTGTCGTGGCAGCGGCCCAACGTCTGGCGGATCGCCAACCGGTTTAACCAGGCAGCCGGCGTGCTCACCTTCGACTTCCGCGGCCACGGGCGTTCCGGCGGCCTGTCCACGCTGGGTGACCGCGAGATCTCCGACCTCGACGTGGTCATCACATGGGCGCGCCAGCTCGGCTACAAGCGGGTCGCCGCGGTCGGCTTCTCGATGGGCGCTTCGATCGTCCTGCGGCACGCTGGCCTCGTCGGCGGTCTCGACGCGGTGGTGTCGGTCAGCGGTCCGGGCCGGTGGTACTACCGGGGCACCGAACCGATGCGCCGGGTGCACTTCGCGGTGGAGCACCGGATCGGCCGGTTCGTCACCCGGCGCTGGCTGAAGACCCGGATCAACCCGGAGGGCTGGAAGCTGGTCCCCGTTCCCCCGGCCGAGGCGGCGGCGCAGATCTCGCCGGTCCCGCTGCTGATCGTGCACGGTGACAAGGACCACTACTTCCCGCCCGAGCACGCGCGCCAGCTGTACATGGCAGCCAGGGAACCCAAGGAGCTCTGGCTTATCCCGGGCATGGGCCACGCCGAGTCGGCCTGCGGCCAGGCCCTCGTCGACCGCATCGGCCGCTGGGTCGACCAGGCCACGGCCCGGGTGGGCCGCTCCGCCAGTGCCCGGGACGAGGTGGGCCGCTCCGCCAGTGCCCGGGATGAGGCCGCCGCGCCGTCCCCGGATGGCGCTCGCGCCCAGACTCCGAACGCGGCCGCCTAGCCCCCGCGCGGCGAGTGGGAAAGCAGGGGCCGCCCCGGTCCGGACACGGACCGCCCGGCCGCAGGACGCCGCGGCGCTGCTCGGCCTCAAGCGGCGGCTGGACCAGGAGACCTCGTTCATGATGTTCGAGCCTGGCGAGCGTGACAGCTCGGTCACGATCCTCCCCAGCGCCTCCGCCTGACGCCTTTCTTGCAAACCATGAACAATTGTCGACGTTACTCCGTTAACGGTTTTTTTATGGCCGGGCAATGATGTTTATGGCGCGTTAACAAGGTCACCGCTAGGTTAAGACCGATGTCGCTTCCGGGATATCCACAGGTATAAGTGACCGCCAGGCGGCCCCTGTCGCGGTGTAATTCGCGCTGACGCTTTCCGCCTGGCTGTCCGGTAACCGTCGCCTGTGCTATTTCGCGAAATCACCAGGGAATAGCTAGCGGATCTCGAAACACCTTGGGGGGACGCCCGTAATAAGGGCTGAGGAGCGAAGGTAACACTAATGAAATCGATCACCAGAGGCATTATCGCCCGCTGGCTGCGGCGCCCGGCGATGGTCCTGGCGGCCTTGGCCGCCGGCGCCGGGTTTGCCGCGGCGCCGTCCCAGCTAGCCGTGGCGGACTCGTCGGTCTGCCCGGGGGCGAACGTGGCCGCCTTCGGCCCCAACGTCTGCGTCTTCAACGCCACCATGAGCCAGACGGCCATCCAGAACGACCTCAACGGCATTGCCGTCCAGCAGGTCCCCGTGGCCAGCCAGTTCGACAGCCAGCGTTATGCCGTCTTGTTCCAGCCCGGGACCTACGGGTCGGCCGCCGACCCGCTGGTATTCCAGGTCGGTTACTACACCGAAGTCGCGGGCCTGGGCGCCATGCCGCAGGACACGGTGGTCAACGGCGCCATCGACGTGTTCAACAACCTGTGCACCGCCGGGACCCAGGATTGCAACTCCGACGACAATTTCTGGCGGTCGCTGTCGAACCTCACCCTCAACGTCGACCTGCCGAGTTCGCCGCCCGCCTACGCACCGCCCGTGGTGGATCCCTTCGGTGCCGGATGCGCCAACTCCGCGGAGATGTGGTCGGCCTCCCAGGCCGCACCGATCAGGCGGGCCATCGTCAACGGCAGCATCGTCTTCCAGGACTACTGCGCCAATAACAACTTCGCCAGCGGCGGCTTTATCGCCGACAGCGAGGTCAGCGGCGACCTCGACTTCTACGGCAACCAGCAGTACATGGTCCGCAACAGCACCATCGGCGGGGCAAACGGGTGCCCGCAAGGCCTGTGGAACATGGTGTACTCCGGAGTCCAGGGCGCTCCGGCGCCGGTCTTCACCGGCCAGTGCGAGCAGAACACCGTCCTGTCCTCGAGCCCGGTAACCGAGGAAGAGCCGTTCCTGTTCACCGACTCGAGCGGCAACTACAACGTCTTCGTCCCCGCGGTCCAGCACGGCTCGTCCGGCCCGTCCTGGGCCAGCGGGCAGGAAGCCGGCACGACCCTGCCCCTGTCGAAGTTCTTCGTGGCCACCCCGTCGACCCCCGCCCTGGCCATCACCGCCGCGCTGGCCCTGGGCAAGAACCTCATCCTCACCCCCGGCGTCTACGACCTGGATCAGCCCATCGTGGTGAGCCGCCCCGGCACCGTGGTCCTCGGCCTGGGCCTGGCCACCCTGGTTCCCCAGCACGGCAACGCGGCCATGATCGTCACGCCCAGCCAGGGGGTCAAGCTGTCCGGTTTCATCGTGGACGCCGGCCCGGTTAACTCGCCGGTCCTGCTCTCGGTCGGGATCCCCGGGCTCGGCGGCGGCGCCACCGACCCCGACGTGATCCAGGATGTCTTCTTCCGCATCGGCGGCGCCGAGACCACACCCGTCTCGGCCGGCGTCAGCCTCCTGGACAACGCCTCGAACTCGATCATCGACGACGTATGGGCCTGGCGCGCCGACCACGGCAACCAGGTGGGCTGGACCCAGAACACCGCAAGCACTGGTGTGGTCGTCACCGGCGCTGACGTGACCGCCTACGGCCTGGCCGTGGAGCATTACCAGAAGAACGAGGTGGTCTGGAGCGGGCAGGGCGGCACCGAAATCTTCTTCCAGAACGAACTGCCGTACGACGTGCCCAGCCAGTCGGCCTGGATGGCCACGCCCAGCCAGGACGGCTATCCCGCCTTCCTCATCACTCCCGGCGTCAAGACCTTCACCGGTTACGGACTGGGCAGCTACTCTTTCTTCAATACCGGAGTGGCGATCCAGGACGCGATGGCCTTCCAGGCCCCCGATACCCCGGGCGTGCAATTCCACGACGTGTTCACTCAGTTCCTGAACGGCTCAGGAAGCATCAATTCGGTCATCAACGGCACCGGTGCGGCCGTTAACTCGACCTTCCACGGCCCCAGCGACGTGATCACCTATCCCCAGGGCTCCTGACATAGCGGCTCG
>JBKQQQ010000997.1:0-3836 GCA_052144275.1 Streptosporangiaceae bacterium | reverse complement strand
GAAACGCCCCTCGGAGAGGGTGACGGGCACGCCGAGCCAGCGGGAGTAGACGGCCGGATCGGTGAAGGCCGCGAAGGTCACCGCCTGGCTGGTGTCCACGTCGGTGCTGGCCACCACGACCGGTTTGATGCGGACGTCCGACGACGCGCGTTCGGGGGCGTCATCGGCGTTGATCCACTTTGCCGCGCTGCCGAGCGCGGCGCGCAGGCCGCGAAGAGCGTCCGGGCGGGCGCGGTAGCGGCGTGAGGTGCCAACCGCGGTGCTCTCGGCCAGGCCCGCCTCGCGCAGCACGGCCAGATGCTGGGAGATCGTGGGCTTGGTCACCGGGAAGGCGGCGGCGATCTCTCCCGCCGATAGCTCCTGGTCCCAGATCAGGCCCAGGATCTCACGCCGGACGGGCGAGTTCAGCGCCGCCAGCACCTTCTGGATATCCCGCACCTTGCCTCCCGTACCTGCGAAACTATACGCTTGCGGCTTGTTCGGCCCTTAACTAATTTGGCGGTTACCGAACAATACGGGCAGGCGCGACGAGGCGCCCGCCCGAGGGGAGGACTCATGGATATCTGGCCGACGGTGCACGCCGAACGTAAGGCCCTCGCGGCCGACCTGCGGGGCCGCAGTGACGAGGACTGGGCAAGGCCCTCGCTGTGCAACGGCTGGACGGTGCGCGACGTGCTCGCCCACATGACCTCCGCCGCCAAGCTGACGCCGCCCGCGTTCTTCGGCAAGATGATCGGCTCGGGGTTCAGCTTCGACAAGGTCCAGGAGAAAGGCGTCGCCGCGCAGCGGGGCGCCACCCCCGCCGACACGCTGGCCAACTTCGAGTCGGTGGTGAACTCGGTGAAGCACCCGCCGGGCCCGAACCAGACATGGCTCGGCGAGGTGATCGTGCACAGCGAGGACATCCGGCGTGCCCTCGGCATCCGGCACCAGTACCCGACCGACGCCGTGGTCACGGTGGCGGACTTCTATACGGGCTCCAACCTCCTCATCGGCTCCAAGCGCCGCATTGACGGGCTCACGCTGCGCGCCACCAACACCGAGTGGACGCACGGCACCGGACCCGAAGTGTCAGGTCCCATCTTGTCCCTGGTCATGGCCATGACCGGGCGCAAGGCGGCCGACGACGACCTGACCGGCGAGGGTGCGGAAACGTTGCGGTCACGCTCCTGACACCGGCTCCGGCCCGTTACCGGACGATCAGGACGGTCTTACCCGGCGGCCGGGGTCATGGGCCTTAGTGGCGACGTCATAGACCCTGCTTGCGAGGTCACAGGCCCTGCTTGCCGAGCCAGGCCAGGCACGCATCGGCGACCTCACGCCAGCCGCTGTCGATGGTGAGGGAATGCCCGCGGTCCTTGAACTCCTCCAGGTCCGTGACGGCGGGGGAATGCCGGTACTGCTTCAGCGTCGACTCGGTGATCGCTTCGGGCACCGTGTGGTCCTGGCCGCCGATCTGACGTACTCCCGCTGCACGCATGGCTCGCCTTCCGGACCAGGGATCGCTGGTTACTGGCGCGAAGATACCCGCCATGGCGCCACAACCACCCGTCTGGGGTTATGACCGCGATCTCGCTCACCGGTATTGTTCGCTCGGACGGCAGCCAGTAACACTCGAAGGGCAGTTGGTCCCGGATGGCTGAAGACGTCGTAAAGAGCGCGGAGTCTCTTCCCGAGACTCCTGCCAAGACATCTCTCCTGCGTGGCTGGCGGTCGGTCCTGTTCGCTCCGGTCGGCGACGGCCAGCGACGCCGGCGCGGGAGCGACGGGGCGCGCCTGGCCGGTGCCGCTCTCGCCGTGGTGTGCTGTGTACTTGTCATCCGGTTCGACTCCCGCGTCGACCAGGCCATCGTCCAGGTCATCCATCCGCCGCCGCGAAGCATCACCTGGCTGGTGACGGTGGTCTACCAGGCTGGTTCGCTCGGCATCGCGATCTTCTTGGTGGCGCTGGCGCTGGTCGCGCGCCGCTGGGAAATCGCGCGCGACATCGCGTTGAGTGTGGCCGGCACGGCGGCGGTGAGCGGGATCTTGGTTCTCTTGCTCGGAAGCCGCGGCGGAAGACCGAGCGGGATCGTGATCAACGGCTACGACCTGAGTTTCCCGGTCCTGCGGATCGCCCTTTTTATGGCGGTTGCCACGGCAGCGCTGCCCTACCTGGCGCGGAGCGTGCAACGCCTTACCGAGTTGTTCATCGCCTTGGTGGCCTTGGCCTCGGCGGTCGGGGGTCACGGGCTGCCGGTCAACGTCCTGGGGAGCCTGGCCATCGGCTGGGGGGTGACGGCGGTGGTCCGGCTCATCTTCGGCTCACCTCTCGGCCTGCCTTCGACCGACGACGTGCGGTCGCTGCTGGAGGAACTCGGCATTCGCTCGAGCGACGTGCACCCGGTGACCCGGCAGGTCTGGGGGGTGGCGAAATACGAGGCAATCGAGACGTACCGGGCAGGCTCGCCCGGTCAGCGCATCGGCATCGCGGTCTATGGCCGGGATGCGGCGGACGCCAGGCTCCTCACCAAGACGGGCCGGTTCCTGTTCTACAGGGACTCCGGGCCTGCTCTCATGCTTACCCGGCTTCAGCAGGTCGAACACGAGGCGTACCTCACCATGCGGGCTGGCCAGGAGGGCGTGGCCGTGCCGGGAATAGCGGTGGCAGGAACGGCGGGACCGTCCAAGGACGCGCTGCTCGTCTCCCGGCTGCGGACCGGGACGGCCCTGTCGGATGCGGACGCCGCCCACATCAGTAACGTCACGCTCGATGACCTGTACCGGCAGCTGCTGGTTCTCCGGAGGGCCCGCATCGCTCACGGCGCCATCAGCGGTGACGCGCTGCTGGTCGACCCGGCCACGCAGACGGTCACGGTGGTGGACTTCCGCAACGCCACGGCGGGCGCGACGCCGGATCAGCTTGATCGCGACATAGCTGGCGCCATAGCAGCGACCGCAGTGGCGGTCGGCGCCGAACGAGCCGCCGACTCCGCGGCCCGGTGCCTCACGCCTGAGATGCTGGGAGGCGCCCTCCGGCACCTGCACAAGCCAGCACTCGACCCCGCACTCGGCCGGAGCCTGCGGGGCCAGCGCGGGCTGTTGGAGGAAGTCCGTCAGCGCGCCGCCCAGGCTGCCTCGATCGACCTGCCGAAGCTGGTGGAGCCCCGCCGGGTGAGCTGGCCGACGCTGATCATGATGATCGGCACGCTCATCGGCGGCTGGGCCCTGATCGGGGTGCTCATCGACGTCTCCAAGTCCTTCGACACCGTAATCGGGGCCGACTGGCTCTGGGTGATCCTGACGTTCGTCCTGGCCCAGCTGGTCTACGTGGCGTCGGCCGTCGAAGGCATCGGCAGCGTGCCCGGGCCGCTTCCCTTCGCGCGGGCGGTGGCCGTCGAGGTCGCCAAGGCCTTCAGCGCGCTGGCCGGCGGGACGGCGGCGGTCTTCGCCACCCGGGTGCGCTTTTACCAGCAACAGGGCTACGACTCGTCGGTGGCATTGAGCTCGGGCGCCATCATGGCCTCCTCAAGCTGGATAGCGAAGGGGGCGCTGTTCCTGGTTGCGCTGCCGTTCGCCTGGGGATCCATCCACCTCGAGGCCACCCCCCAGTCGGGCGGGAACTCGAAACTGGTGTGGATCATCTTGGCCGTCGTGGTACTGGTCGCCCTGGTGATCGGCGTGGCCCTGGCCGTGCCCAGGATCCGCAGGCTGGCTGCCGAGAAGGCGCGTCCCAAGGTGCGTGACATCTGGGGCAACCTCAAAGGGATAGCCAGCTCTCCGCGCAAGCTTGTGCTGCTGGTAGGTGGCTCGTTTGGCCAGGAGCTTTTCGTGGCCATGGCCCTGTCCGTTTCGCT
>JBKQQQ010000996.1:0-24744 GCA_052144275.1 Streptosporangiaceae bacterium | reverse complement strand
TCAGTTCCTGAACGGCTCAGGAAGCATCAATTCGGTCATCAACGGCACCGGTGCGGCCGTTAACTCGACCTTCCACGGCCCCAGCGACGTGATCACCTATCCCCAGGGCTCCTGACATAGCGGCTCGGTCCAGGCCCAGCTGGGCAACTCCGTCCCGCCCCTGCTAGTCCAGCGAGTCGTCCAGGCCCTCGGCTAACGCCAGCGATCCCGCCTCGCGATCATGACCAGCGTCGCCTGCCACGGAGACTACCGCCGGCGAAGCGTCTCGCTGCTCGGCGTCAGGTCGCATTTGGAGGCGACGTTCACCACAAGTAGGCCCAGCTGCAGAAGGACGGGCCACAGAAGCGCGCGAGCCCGGCCAGCGGCGCTATATAGTCTTGGCGCACAAGTGCGATCAAACTCACCGCAGCCGGTCCGGGCCGTCGTCTCGACGCAGGCGTCGTGGTGATTGGCCGGGAATCCCGCTAGGAGTTGATCAGTGCGAGGCCGCGATGCGGTGCTGGAGGGCGGCCTGATCGTGGCCGGGTTCGTGGTCTTGTTCTTCTTCCTGCCGCATGCATTGGTCGGCGATGACGGCCAGCGTTTCAAGGACATCGAGCAATTGCTGCACCACGGAACGCTCTCGGACAGCAAGTACTCGTTGGTGATGCCGCTGTTTTCGGTGCCGGTACTCGCGCTCGGCAAGGTGGTCGAGTCGCCCGCCTGGTGGGCGGCCCGCTTCAACGTGATCCTGGTCGCGGCCGGGGTCGCAGTCGCGTGCTGGCTGCTGCGCGGGCGGGCTGACCCGCGCCTGGTACGGCTCATTCTGCTGGTGTTGCTGTCTGCATCCTTCCTCACCGACCGGCTGCGCGACTACAACGCTGAGGTGATGACCGCGACGTTCGTCGCGGTCGGCATCATCTGCGTGGCCACCGGACGGCACCTGGTGGCTGGCTGGGCGGCGATCGTGATAGGCGTGGTCAACACCCCCGCGGCCATCGCCGGGTTGGCGCTGATGGCGGGCTGGGAGGCGCTCCGAACGCGACGACTCCGGTACCTGGCGCCGCTGGTGGCCGCGGCCGTGCTGATCATGATCGAGGACTGGGTGCGCCGCGGCGGCCCCTTGGTGACCGGCTACGGAAACGACCATGGGATTCGCACGATCATGCCCTACTCGGGCCAGCCCGGCTTCAGCTATCCCTTCCTGCTCGGGGTGGCGGCGATCCTCTTCTCCTTTGGCCGGGGCCTGCTCTTCTTCATGCCCGGCCTGGCACTGTGGCTCGACGGGCGTACCCGGGCACTCCTGCGGCCCGCCCCCGGCCAGCCGGCGGTGACGATGATGCTGCTGTTCACCGCGGGCCTCGTCCTCGTCTACGCCCAGTGGTGGGCCTGGTATGGCGGGCTGGCCTGGGGGCCGCGCTTCTTCCTTTTCGCGGCTCTTCCGGCGTCGGTTCTCCTCGCTGCCCGGATCTGGCGGGCCGGGCGATCGCCGTCCATGGACGCGGTCACGCTCGGCGTCCTCGTGCTGTCCGCCTGGGTGGGCTGCGCCGGGGCGATCGCCGGTCCGAATGCGCTGTCTGTATGCTCCGCCGGGCATTACCAGAACGAGCAGCTCTGCTGGTTCACCCCCGACTTCAGCCCGCTGTGGCAGCCGGTCCGGCAGTTCCCTCACCTGACGGCCTCGACCACGATCGTGGCGCTCTATTGCGGTGCCGTCTTCTGCTACCTGGCGGCACCGCTGGTTATCGGGCTGCTGCGCTCGGTGCACCTGAAGCGATCGTGTGCTGAGGGCTGGCGGCTCTGAGATGAACCGGTTCCCCGCCCGGCAGCGGTCCAGGTGTGACATGGACCGCCGGGGCGGTCTTCCGGGCGGGCTCGGCTCCTGGTGGCCCCCGGTGCTGGCGTGGCTCGCAGCGACGACGGTCGTTGTGGTGACCGCCGCCGCCGAAGGCTGGCCGCCGTTCGCGGCGACCAGGACGTGGATGCGCTGGGATTCGGGCTTCTATCTGCAGATCGCGGAGGACGGATACCACCTGTTCCGGTGCTCACCAGGTCATCGGCCGGTGACCTGGTGCGGGAACTCCGGATGGTTTCCGGGGTACTCGTGGATCGTAGCCGGTCTGCACTGGTTCGCCCTCCCGCTGGCCCCGACCGCGCTGGCGGTTTCCTGGCTTGCCTTCCTGGGCGCGCTGCTGGTCCTCTGGCGCGCATTCCTGGTTCACCAGCGGTGGCCGGCGGCGGCCCTGGCCTACGCCGCATTCACACCCGGCCTCGCCTATGAGTATGGCGTGTTCCCGCTCGCCCTTCTTTCTTTGTGCACCGTCGCGTTCTTCGCTCTCCTGCAGCGCGACCGCTGGCTGTCGGCGGGGATCGCGGCCGCGGTGGCCGCGCTCGCCTATCCGGTGGGCGTGATAGCCGCCCCGGTAGCCGCCGTATGGCTGCTGGCCGACCGTAGCGTGCCGTTTTCCCAGCGCGCGCGGCGGGTCGCCGCCGTCGCCGGGCCTGCCGTGGCGGCTCTTGTGTTCTTTGTGTTCGTTCAGCAGCTTGAGACCGGACACTGGAACGCCTACCTGCTGACCCAGGCCAAGTACGGTCATCGCCTGACCAGCCCCACGGTCGCCGTGGCCGATGCCATCAGCCAAGCCGCGCAGGCGCCGCTAGGGCTGGCCAGTGCGCCCGCGCTGCAGGCCCTGCTCATCACCTTCGTGCTGATCTGCGTGAGCGTCGCGGTCGCCGTACGCCGTGACCTCAGCAAGCGCTTCGACGTGCTCATCGTTATCTGGGCCGTTGCGGTGTGGCTCGAGCTGTACGCCGAGACGGCCCTGGACTCCTACCGTGGCGTGGCGGGACTGCTGCCGCTCGCGGTGCTCCTGCCGCGGCTGCCGCGGCCGCTCGCGGCCGCCATCGCGGTCGCCGCGATCCTGATTGCGGTGCCCATGGTGACGCTTTACTTCAGGGGCGTGCTGAGGTAGCGCGGAACCTCACTCCGGACTGCGGGTAGAGTGCCCGCCGTCTACGGTTGCTCCATGGACGCACTCGACGTCGACGGTGCCTGGGTCCTCACCCCGCGTATCCACGCGGACGGGCGGGGAAGCTTCCTCGAGTGGTTCCGCGATACCGAGTTCCAGGAGGATCTCGGGTACCGCATGGACGTGGCCCAGGCCAACTGCTCCTACCTCCTACGCCCCCGCCCGTGAGCACGGCGTGCACCCGCTCGACCCGGCCATCGGCATCGCCTGGCCGACGGACATGGAGAAGGTCCTGTCCGACAAGGACGCATCGGCCCCACGCTGTCGCAAGCACAATCGGCCGACCTGCTCCCGGACTATGGCACCTGCCAGGCCTACGTCGCCGGCTTGCGCAGCTCTTCCTGCCGAACCGGCGGCCAGGCTGGTGTCCGGACGGCCGACGGTGCTCCGGCGGGCAGGTTTACGTGATCCCGGCCCGCTCGGCGGCGGTCAGGGCAGGGATTTCCGCTCCGGAAGATCAGGCCTACGCTCTGGCCAGGACGACAATGACCAGGCCCGACACGACCAGGGCCGAGCCCAGCCAGGTAAATATGTTTGCGCGTTCGTGCAGGACCACGACGCTCGCGGTCAGGATGCCGAGATAGCCCAGGGCGTTGAACGGATAGGCGACGCTCAGCGGCACTCGGGACAGCGCGGCCAGCCAGGCGACCGCGGAGACGCCGAACACCAGGAGCCCGAGCAGCACCCACGGCGAGGTGGCGGCGCTGATGACCAGCGACCCATGGGAATGCGACGCCCTGGACGTTGCGGCCTGCATGCCGTGCTTGAGCATGACCTGCCCGACGGCTGCGGTGCTCACGGCGAACAGCAGCAGGGCCACGTTCGCGATAGTCATGTGATGCCTCCCGGAAATGTCCTCAGGGCCCCGCCGCTCCGCCTCGCGGGCGTCCCGCGACGGCGCGGGAACCGGGGGCAGCATGGCCGGGCTCGTACCCGGACGGAACGAGCCACGCGAGTCAGATGACTTCGACATGGACCGCTTCCTGCGCGTGCGGGGTGAGCCGCAGGATGTACTGGTAGCCGAACAGGGTGGGCCGGGCGCGGACGAGGGCCTTGTCGATTGTGCGCGTGATGCGAAGTTTCTGGCCATCCGATTCCGAGATCGCCCGCAGTGGCAGCCCGGTGGCCTGCTCCTCGAGGATGTCGAATCCGCTGGCGCGGACCAGTCGGCGCAGCGTCGCCCGGGTGAAGAACCGCAGGTGCGTCTCGTCCAGGATGCCCCGGCGGTCGTAGCCGAACAGGCCAGCGGCGGTCCGTATCCGGGGGTACCAGTGCGCGAAGTTCGGGACCGACAGCAGCACCTGGCCGCCCGGCCGCAGCACCCGGTACATGTCGCGCAGCACCTGGCCGGGCCGTGACAGGTGCTCGATGATGTCCGCGGCGACGATGACGTCAAAGCCGTCACCCGCCTCGGCCGGGATGCCGTCTTCGAGGCTGGCCTGGACGAAGTGGTCGGTGCGCTCCCGCACGCCCGGGATCTCCAGGTAGTCGACGCCGGTCACGTGATGGCCGGCCGCCCGGGCGTGGGCCGCGAACAGCCCGCCCGAGCAGCCGAGGTCGAGGACCCGGCTCCCGGGCAGGCCGCCCATCATCTCCAGGATCACCGCGTGCGAGGACCCGTCACCGTCTTTGAACGCGTACTCCTGGGGCTTGGGTACCCACTCCGAGGTACCGAACCCCATGGTCACCAGGCGGTACTCGAGGACATCCTTGATGACGTCCTTGGCGTAGCGCATGCCGTTGACATAGCAGATCTCGTCGCCGTAGTACGTGGGAATCGGGATTTCCAGGATTCGCTTCCCGGCGTCGAGAAGCTGGACGATGATCTGGGTGTCGAAGTCGAAATCATCGGTGTTGTGCTCGAACGGGATATCCTTCAGCGCGCTGGTGCTGTATGCGCGGTACCCGGAATGGAACTCGGTAAACTGAGCACCGAGCATCGCATTCTCGGCCCGGGTGAGGATCCGGTTGCCGACGAACTTGTATAGCGGCATCCCGCCGCGGCGGGCGGCCCCCTTTTCCATCATGCGCGAGCCCATCACGGCATCGCATTCGCCGCGCTCCAGCGGGGCCACCATCTCTGGCAGCATCTCCGGCGCGTACTGGCCGTCCCCGTGCAGCAGGACCACGATGTCAAGCCCGCGCTCGATCGCCAGCTTGTAGGCCGTCTTCTGGTTGCCGCCGTAGCCGAGGTTCTTGGTATGCCGCACCACCAGCGTCGGCGGCGTGTCCGGCCGCTGCGCCCAGGCCTGACCGCGGGCGAAGGTGTCGTCGTGGCTCGCGTCGTCGAGCACAATCACCTCAGCGATCCGCTCCCGGAAGTCGGCCGGAACGCGATCCAGCGTCGCGGCCAGGGTTGACTCGGCGTTGTAGGCAACCACAAGGATGCCGATACGGGGGCGGGCCGGATCGTTGCCGCTCACTATTCTGGGCTCCCTAGCTCACTTGGCTCGCCCCACGATAGTACGACCTGTCAGGTATGCCAGGTGCGGCAAGTCTGGGTTTGTGACCTGGCGTCTGCATGATCATGAAATGCCGGGCCGACTCGCGCGGCGCCAGGCCGTAGGATCGCCCGGGTGAGCATTCCCAGTGCCCGCGTGTCGGAACCTGCGACGAGGGCTGGCGTGCGCACGGCTCACCGCCGCCTCATTCGCGGGACGTCTAGGGCAGCTAGCATACGCCAGCGGCGAGAAACGCATCGCAGCCGTCGCCGCCAGCGTGGCCGCCGTAGGGTCTTGATATGCACGCTAACGAGCAGCATTCGGGTCCCCTCGATCCGGCGGCTTCGACCGCGGCGGGGGGGCCGTCCGGCCAGCGGCCCCGACCCGCTGGCCTGCGCGATCAACGTCCGGCGGAGCGCCGCCTCTGGGCCGCGGCGGCGTGGATCGGCGGCAGTTTGGCGCTGTTCGCCGTCTTGCTGCGGATCTCGCTCAGCTGGCCGATGAACTCGGACGGGGCGAACAATGCATTGCAGGCGTGGGACATGCTCCATGGCCACCTCCTCTTGCCCGGCTGGATCATCGGCGACGCGTCGATTTACACCTTCGAACTGCCGCTCTACGCGATCATCGAGGCCTTCTTCGGGCTTGCCGCCGTGATCTTCCATATTGCCGCTGCGCTCACCTACCTGATCGTCATGGCGTTCAGCGTGGCCCTGGCCTGCACGAACAGCCGCGGCCCGTCCGTGGCGGCCCGCTGCGGAGTCGTCGTCGGGGTGCTGGCCGCGCCGGTCGTCACGCAGCAAGGCGTGTCGATCCTGCTGGCGGCGCCCGACCACATCGGGACCTCCGTGTTCCTGCTGGCCTCCTTCCTCCTGATCGAGCGGGCACCGGCCCGTCGTTTCACGCCGCCGCTGCTCGCCGTCATCCTCTGCGCCGGTCAGATCGGCGACGGGTTGGTCTTGTACGTCGCCGTGCCCGCGGTCCTGCTGGTATCCGCTTATCGCATCCTGGCTGCCCGGAAGATCCGCACGGGCGACACGGCGATCGCGGTGGCCGCCGCCGCGTCGGTGCTGCTGGCGTCACTGACCCGCGCGGTGATGCTGCACTTCGGCGGATACGCTGAGGTCCCGGCGAAAACCGCGATCTCGCCGATCGGGCAATGGCCGGAACACGTGGTGGTGGCCTGGCGGGCCATCCGCACCCTCTACGGCGCATTCGGAGCGACGGTCGTCGATGCGCACGCTCCGCTGAGCGGCGTAGCCGACCTGTTCGGGCTGGCCTGTCTGCTGGCCGCCGCGTTCGGCTTCGCGAAGGTCGTATGGACCTGGAGATCCGCGAGCCGGAGCGAGCAACTGCTGTGCGTCGCGATCGTGGTCAACCTCGCCGCCTACGTGGCCTCCACGCTGCCGACGACCTATAGCTCGCGCGAGATCGCCGCGGTGCTGCCGTGCGGGGCGGTCCTGGCGGCACGGGCCTGCGTGCCCAGCCGCATGGTCAGCGCGCGGCGAGCCCGCGCAGGCCTCGCCGCGGCCGCCCTGGTCGCGTTGCTGCCGTTGGCTGCCGCGGCCACCCTGCCCCCGGTGACGCCGCCTGCGGTTCCTCTCGCTGCCTGGCTCAAGGCCCGCGGACTCACCTACGGCATCGGCGGGTACTGGGACGCCTCGGCGGTCACCCTGCAGTCCGGCAACCAGATTCAGGTTCGCGCGGTGGTCAAGTATTCTGACCCCATCACCGGCTTCTACGTCATTGCCTACGACTGGGAGACGAAACCCGACTGGTACGACGCGTCCCGCCACGACGCGACGTTCGTGATCGCCAACGGCTACTATGCCGCCTCCACGATCCTCAAAGCCGCGGACGTCGAGCGGTACTTCGGGCCACCAGCCGCGACGTACCGAGTGGCGGGTCGCGAAATCCTGATCTACCGGACGAACCTGCTCGAACGGCTCGGGCGCCTTTCCAGGCTTCACCGACAGACCACAGCCAGCAGCTGACATGCTCGCAGGGGAACCGCGTGGCGGTGACCCGTGGTGTTCAGGCGCGGCGGCCGCGAACCGCTCCCCCAGCAAGGCCGGCCTCCTAGCGCCGCCACCCGAGCATGCGGCCGACCTGGACGGCAGGCTGGCCGAAGAGCCTGGTCAGGTAGCGCCCGAGCGGTGACTCCCGGCTGGTGACCGCGACGACGGCAGCGGGCTGCAGGTACGCGAGATCGGCCCGGATCTGCGCGCCGGACGGGGCGCGCGCCCGCGATGATCCGCTCCACAGGGCATCCAGGTACACGAAGAAGTCAGCGATCCTAGGCGGGCCGAAGTACATAACGGTTGCCTGCCCGTCCTGGTTCGGCCCGACGAACCAGCCGCCCACGAGCGATCCGGGCTCGCCCGTGTCCGCCTGCCAGCGCAGCACCTCGGGCTGATGCGAGAACGGCACGGGTACGACGAGCACGCGGGCGCCGGGCGCCAGCCGCAGCCCGCCGAAGGCCGCCTGCCAGCCCGCCGGGACCGGCTGCACCCCGCTCGCCTGGTAGGGCAGCGGGATCAAGGGCAGCAGCGCCAGAACCGCGACCGCAAACGGCAGGCTGCTTCGCCGCCAGCCCGCGGCCTCCGGTGCCGCCAAGCGGGCCAGGTCCAGCGAGAAGGCGAGCACGACGGCGGCCGCGCCGTCGGCGAGGATGGGGAACCGGGCCGGCAGCATCGCGGTGATGAGCGGCAGGCCCTGCAGCCAGTGCCACGGCAGGAGCCCTCCGGGGACGTGGACGCCGAGGAACGTCCGGCTCTGCCCGCCGAGGCTGAACACCTCCAGCACGGCCCAGGTCACCGCCGCGGCGCGGACCCTGAGATCCCGCCAGAAGCGGACCGCGGCGACCACGAGGACCACGAGCAGCGGCCAGCCCAGGTACGCGAGATACTCCGTGAGGAAATAGTGGCCCGTGGCGACGGCGGCCACGCTGGCTTGCGTGTGGAAGAGCAGGCCACCGGGCGGAGTCACGAACGCGCCGAGGTGGCTGGTGTACCAGGGGTCGCTCAGCGGCTCCCAGCCGCCATGCGAGCTGAGCGGCCCGCGAAGCTGGACCCAGAGGGCGCGGCCGCAGATCAGCAGCGTGATCCCGGCCCCGATCCCGAGCCCGAGGGCGGCGTCACGAGCCCGGGCCCGCACGGCCCGCGGATGACTGGCCGCGAGCGCGATCACGAGCACCAGGCCGACGATGGCCGTCTGAGCCAGCAGCTCTTCGCCGGTGAACAGCTGAGCGGCGCTCAACAGGCCCAGCCAGATACCGGCGCGGACGACCTTGCCGCGGGGGGCTACGGGCCATCGGGGTCTGGGTTGCCCCCAGGGTGCACCTTGTCCCCCCGGGCCGGCAGGGCCGCGGCCGGTGACGATCCGCAGCAGCGCGTCGATGATCAAGGGCGGCAGCACCGCGAACTGCATGTGGGGGTGGCCGATCCCGGAGTCCAGCAGCGCCGGGGAGAACCCGTAGACCGCGCCGCCCAGGGCCGCCGCGGCGACACTGGCCCCCCACCGGCGCAAGACCCAGAAGAGGCTGGCCGCCGAGCCCGCGAAGCCCAGCGTCAGCACGATCACGAGGCTGACCTGCGGGCCTGCCAGCAGCGTTACCGGGGTCAGCAGCATGCCCGGGAGCAGGAACGACGTGTTCCCCATCACGTTGATGCCCCGCGGCGCGTTCATCGCGGTCGTCACCAGCGCCGGCAGGTGTCCGTGCGCAACCGCCGTCGCCGCGTAGCGCAGGAACCAGCTGTACAGGTCGACGTCTTCGGTGTCGCCGACCTGCGCGCGCGACGCGGGGTCGGCCCACAACCGCCAGGTCAGGACCAGGGCACCTAGCAGGTAGCAGAACACGACCAGCCATGGCGCTCCGGCCACGGCCCGGGACCGGACGCGTTCGGAGCCCCGGGATGGCTCGACCGCCGTTGGTGCTGCGCTCACCGCCACCTCCATTCGCGGGCAACCAGGGCTGCCACCATACGCCGGATCGTCCTGATCCGACGTCCGGGGTGGCGATCCCGCTACGGCGCGGGCCCGATGCGGTGATTCGGCCACCACGCGATGAGGAAGACCAGACCCGCGGCCGACACGACGAGCACCGGCCAGTACAGGGCCCGCGGCAGCTTCGCGGCCGCGCCGATAAATATCGGGAACGCGGTCCAGATGAAGCGAGGCCGGGGGCTCTCCGCCGTGGAGATGACCGACAGCAGCACCAGAAGAACGCCGAACAAGATCACCGGAAACGGCAGCCGGTCGGCCACCATCAACGCGATGCCGACCGCTGCGACCGCGAACATGATGATCAGCACCGCGTTGAAGACGTGGGCCCTCTCGGTGGCCGGGTCCATCCAGAGCACGACCCGCAGCGTGTGCTCGCCCCAGCCGAGGTGCTGATGCCAGCCGTCCGCTTCGACCTGGAACCAGAACTTGTAGTCGTGATACCGGTGGCCGAGATAGGCGAAGAAGGCCAGCACCCCCAGGGGGGTGAGGGCTGGCGCGAGCAGCGCCGTCCATTCGCGGCGGCTCCAGATCGCCTGAATCGCGGCGACCCCGAAGACCACGACCAGGACGATCAAGGTGGGCCGCTCGGCGGTGGCGGCGGCGCCGCCGATCCCGGCCAGCAGCCACCGCCGGTCCAGCATAGCCAGGATGGCCGCCGCGCTGATCGCCACGGCGAGCGGCTCGGAGTACAGCAGCGAGAAGGTCATCGCGCCCGGGAACAGGCAGTACAGCATGACCGCCCGGTCGGCGACCCTCCGGCCGCGCAGCCGGGCCGCCACGGCCCAGACGCCCACCGCGGACGCGGCCCCGGCGGCGATCTGGGCAATGAGTCCCGCGACCGGGTAGTTGCCCCCGGTCAGGTAGCTGGCCAGCCTGATCAGCGCCGGGAAGAGCGGGAAGAAGGCGACCCGGGCGTTGACCGGGGAGTCACGCCATGGGGAAGGCAGCCTGGCCGGGTAGCCGTGCTGGGCGATGCCCAGGTAGTAGTCGGCGTCCTTGAACAGGAAGTGGAAGGTCCACGGATGGCTCTGACCGTAGATGGCGTCTGAGATGTACCAGGTCGCCAGGATTAGCACCCAGGTGGCCGCGAAGATGAGCAGGGGAAAGAGCCAGGCCCGTGGCAGCCGGTCGCTCAGAGCCGGCCTGCGCGGAGAAGCACCGGGCTCCGGATCACCAGAACGTGACCGGGCGCGGTCCGGCGAGGTGCCTGCCGCGGTCATGCGACTGTCTCCCCTGCTTCAGCGCACGCAGAACACAGACAGAACGAGCTGTGGGTACATGGACGGGTCGGGGTACCACCATACAATAGGGCCGCAGCCAGGCTAATCGCTCGGGTATGCACAAACCTCCCACCCAGTCCGCGGCGCTGGACTGCGCCGGATTCGCGCCTGAGCTGGCTCGGCGAGCTTGCGGATGAATCATGTGGCGGCGACCCGCGGACCGCTAGGCGCGGCGGGCCGCGAACCGCTCCCGAAGCAGGATCCACAGCGCCTCGACCCCGTCGCGCGCTGTGAGCTTCTTTCCGGCCTCGCGGCTGCGCGCCCTGTAGCTGATCGGAACCTCGTAGGGCCTGATACCTCGCCGCAGCAGCTTCCCGGTGACCTCGGCCTCCATGCCGAAGCCGGTCTCGCGGATGCCCAGCTCACGGTACAGCGCGGTCGGGATCAGCTTGAAGCAGGTCTCCAGGTCGCTGATGTAGCAGTTGAACAGCACGTTGGCGAAGGTCGTCACCCCCTTGTTCCCCAGCACGTAGGCGTAGGAGTAGGCGTTGTGACTGCCGAACGTCCTCGTGCCGTACACCACCTCGGCCTGACCGGCTATCACCGGCGCGAGCAGCGAGGGGATCTCGGTCGGCGTGTACTCCAGGTCCGCATCGCACATGATCACGTAATCGCCGGTGGCGACCGTGGCGGCCGTCCGGATCGCGGCGCCCTTGCCCTGGTTGCGCTCGTGCATGTGGACCTTCACCCGCGGGTCGTCCCCGAGGGACGGGTACAGATCCCTGGTCCCGTCCGTGCTCCCGTCGTCGACCACGACGAGCTCGATCTCGCACGGAAAGTCGACATTGAGAACCTCCTTCATCGCGGAGGCCAGAGTGGCACGTTCGTTGTATACGGGCATGAGAATCGACAGTTTCACGGTGGGCAGCCTACGCGGGAATGCCGGGTTGAGGGGGGCAGGGGCCGAACGGACCGGATAGATTGCGGCCTCACAGGTTCGTTGTGCCCGTGGTGGCGGGCCGTCGGAAGGAGGCTGGGTGAGCCAGGACTCGGTGCGAGATCGTGGCCGGGTGCCGGCCGACGGGTCCCGGCGGGTCCTGGTGACGGGGGGCTCGGGCTTCATCGGGTCGCACCTGTGCCGGCGCCTGCTCGGCCAGGGTCACGACGTGCTCGTGGTGGACAACTTCTACTCGAGCACCCGGCACAACGTGATCGACCTACTCGGCGAGCCGCGGTTCGAGCTGATGCGCCACGACGTGACGTTCCCGCTCTACGTCGAGGTCGACCAGATCTATCACCTGGCCTGCCCGGCCTCGCCGGTGTTTTACCAGCGGGATCCGGTGCAGACCACGAAGACCTGCGTGCACGGCTCGATCAACATGCTCGGGCTGGCCAAGCGGCTGGGCGCGCCGATCCTGCTCGCCTCGACCTCGGAGGTGTACGGCGACCCGGCCGTGCACCCGCAGCCGGAGTCGTACTGGGGCAACGTGAACCCCGTCGGCGTCCGGTCCTGCTACGACGAGGGCAAGCGGTGCGCGGAGACCCTGTTCTTCGACTACTACCGCCAGCACCAGCTGCCGATCAAGGTCGCGCGGATCTTCAATACGTACGGCCCGAACATGCTGCCCAACGACGGCCGGGTGGTGTCCAGCTTCATCGTCCAGGCCCTGCGGGGCGACCCGCTCACGATCTTCGGGGACGGCTCGCAGACCAGGTCGTTCTGCTACATCGACGACATGGTCGACGGCCTGATCCGGCTGATGAACACGCCGCGGGAGGTCACCGGCCCGGTCAACCTCGGCAATCCCGGTGAGTTCACGATGCTCGAGCTGGCCAAGAAGGTCCTGGCCCTGACCGGCAGCGACGGTGCGATCGAGGAGCGCCCGCTGCCTTCCGACGACCCGGTGCGCCGCAAGCCTGACATCGGCCGCGCCCGGGAACTCCTGGGGTGGGAGCCGACCGTCCCGCTGGAGGAGGGCCTCAGGCGGACGGTCGAATACTTCCGCCACGCGCTGGGCAAGTAAACCGCGCGCAAAAACATCCACGGAAAACGGACATTAAGTGATCAACCACCCGGCGACCTGCAAAAGCTTGACAGGGCCGCTTCATATCTTGACAGGGCCGTTTCATATGAGGAGTCCTGAGCCCACGATCATGAGAAATCAGGCCCGGCCGGGCTCGGAGTGGACGACCACCGAGATCGCGTGCACGTAATCGCCGGTTTTATTGAGGTATTCGTGCGGCGTCGAGGAGTCGAACGCGATCGAGTCGCCCGGGCCTAGCTCGTAGCTCTCGAAGCCGACGTTGGCCTGCAGCGTGCCGCTGATGATCAGGAGGTACTCACGCCCGTCGTGGCGCAGCGGACGGCGCTCGTCGGTGGAGTGGCCGCCGGGGGAGTAGATCACCTCCAGGAAGTCCGTCATGGCCTCCGACTGCGGGGTGAGCCGCTCCCAGCGCACGCCGCTGGCCAGGTCGATGATCTTGCGGCCGTCGCCGCGCTGCACGATCGCGAGCGGCGGCGAGGCCCCGCCCCCTCCGGCCCGCCCTGATCCGCCCGCCGCTGGTCCGCCGATCGAGCCCTCACCCGAACCGGCCCCGGCGCCGGCATCTGCGCCGGCGTCGGCGCCGGCCTCAGCGTCTGCGCCCGCATCGTCATCCCGGCCGGCTCCTGGTCCGGCTCCCGACCCGAACAGCAGGTAGTCGAGCGAGCTGCCCAGCTCGGTGGCCAGCGAGTACAGCACGCCCACCGAGGGCACCGAGACCCCCCGTTCGATCTGCGAGATCAGGCTGGCCGAGCAGCCGACCCGCCGGGCCAGCTCCCGGACGGACAGCTGCCGGCCTGCCCGGACCAGGCGCAGCCGAGGCCCGAGCCCGGTACCTGGATCGAAGTCACCCGCCATGGTGTAAATCTACACTGCACACCTGATGGGGCCAGGCTTGACAGCTCCACTGCACACAACGTTGGATGAAGGTGCCGGCCCAGCGACGCACCAGCGAAAGCGATGTAAGGAGCTCCGATGACCGGTCCCGCCCTGCCCCTCGCCCCGGCGCCTGGCCGGATGAACGTCGACTTCGAGGAGCGGGTCGACTTCGCCCGGCTGCGCCAGTACCGCCTGGACCGGGCCAAGGCCGCGATGGAGGCGGCCGGGCTCGGCGCGCTGCTCGTGTTCGACAACAACAACATCAGGTACCTGACCGGCGTCGCGATCGGCGAGTGGACCAGGGACAAGCTGTGCCGGTACGCGCTGTACACCCGGACCGGCGAGCTGGTGCTCTGGGATTTCGGCTCGGCCGCCGTGCACCACCGGCTGTACTGCCCGTGGCTCAAGCCGGAGAACTGCATCGCCTCCTACACCACGATGCGCGGCGCCGCCCCGCCCGCATCGGGGCTGACGCAAAAGCAGGTCGCTGAGATCAAAGACCGGCTGACCCAAGCGGGCGTGGCAGGCGAGCCCGTCGGTGTGGACTTCGCCGAGGTCCCCACCTTCTTCGAGCTGCAAAAAGAGAAGGTCGACATCAGGGACGGCCAGCAGGTGATGCTGGACGCCAGGCAGGTCAAGTCGAAAGACGAGATCGCGCTGCTGGCCACCGCAGCGGCCATGGTCGACGGCACCTATCAGGACATCGCCGAAGCGCTCCGGCCCGGGGTCAGGGAGAACGAGATCGTCGCGCTGGCGAACAAGCGCCTCTACGAGATGGGCTCGGACGACGTGGAGTCGGTCAACGCGGTCTCGGGCGAGCGGTGCAACCCGCACCCGCACAATTTCTCCGACCGCATGATCAGGCCGGGGGAGCAGGCGTTCTTCGACATCATGCACTCCTACAACGGCTACCGGACCTGCTACTACCGCTGCTTCGTGGTCGGCCGGGCCAGCCAGCCGCAAAAGGACGCCTACAAAAAAGCCCGCGAGTGGATCGACGCCGCCATCGAGATGATCAAGCCCGGGGTGTCCACCGACCAGGTGGCCCGGCTGTGGCCGACCGCCCAGGAGATCGGGCTGGCGGACGAGAAGACGGCGTTCGGCCTGCTGTTCGGGCACGGGCTCGGGCTCGCGCTGCACGAGCGGCCGATCATCTCCCGGCTCACCTCGCTGGAGGCCCCGATGGAGATCGCCGAGGGCATGGTCTTCGCGCTCGAGACCTACTGCCCGGCGACCGACGGGCGGTCGGCGGCCAGGATCGAGGAAGAAGTGGTGGTCGGGCACAGCGGGATCGAGATCCTGACCAAGTTCCCGGCCCAGGACCTCTACGTCACCAACCCCTACTGACAAGGCGATCACGTGCCGGACATAGACACTACGATTCCGGAAGCCACCGCGCTCGAGCTGTACAGGAAGATGACCGAGATCCGGTTGTTCGAAAAGCGCGCCTACGACCTGTTCATGCAGAACCTGGTCAAGGGGACGACGCACCTCGGCACCGGCCAGGAGGCAATCGCGGCCGGCGTGTCGCAAGCGATGAACGACGACGACTACATGTTCGTCACCTACCGCGGGCACAATCACGTGCTGGCCCGCGGCACCCCGATGACGCCGGTAATGGCCGAGCTTCTCGGCCGGGAGAACGGCCTCATGCACGGCAAGGGCGGCTCGATGCACCTGCTCGACACGTCCCGCGGCATCCTCGGCGCCTACGCCATCATCGGCGCGCAGCTGGTTATCGCCAACGGCTCGGCCTGGTCGGCCAAGTACCGCGGCACCAGGCAGGTCACGGTCTGCTTCCTCGGCGATGGGGCCACCAACATCGGCGCCTTCCACGAGGCACTTAACCTGGCCGCCGTGTGGCAGCTGCCGGTGATCTTCATCTGCGAGAACAACCAGTACATGGAGTACACGCCGATCGGCTCGGTGACCGCTGTGCCCAGGCCCGCGGCCGACCGCGCCGCCTCCTACGGGCTCGACGCGGTGGTGGTGGACGGCAACGACGTGGAGGCGGTCTACGAGGTGGCGCAGGTCGCCATCGGCCGGGCCAGGGACGGCGGCGGCCCGGCGCTCCTCGAGGCGCTCACCTACCGGCACGGCGGCCACTCCCGCGCCGACCCGGGCAAGTACCGCCCGGACGATGAGGTTAAGGAGTGGCTGGCCAGGGACCCGCTGCCGGCTTACTGCGAGGTCCTGACCGGCCGTGGCATCGACGCGGCCGTCCTCGACGCGATCGAGGTGAACGCCCGGGAGGCGGTGGACCGGGCCACCGAGGAGGCGAAGGCCGGCCGCGAGCCCAGCCTCGACTCGGCCTTCACGAACGTGTGGGCCGACGGTGGCCACGCGTGGCGGAACTGAGCAAGGTGCCTGCTCCCGCCCGTTTTCAAAACCATTTTGACCGAACGGACTGACGTGACAGTTATCACCTACCGCGACGCGGTAACCCGGGGTATCGCCCAGGAGATGGCACGGGATCCCAGCGTGGTCTTCCTCGGCGAGGACGTCGCCGCGGCCGGCGGCGTGTTCAAGACCACCCCGGGCCTGCTCGAGCAGTTCGGCCCGGAGCGGGTCCGCGACACCCCGATCAGCGAGCAGGCCATCCTCGGCGCCGCGATGGGCGCCGCGATGACCGGCCTGCGGCCGATCGCCGAGATCATGTTCAGCGACTTCTTCGCGGTCTGCTGGGACCTGATCGCCAACGAGATGGCCAAGAGCAGGTACATGTCCGACGGCCAGGTTGAGCTGCCGCTCGTCGTCCGCTGCGCCAACGGGGCCGGGCTGCGCTTCGGCGCCCAGCATTCGCAGTCGGTGGAGAACTGGGCGATGGCGGTGCCCGGCCTGAAGGTCGTCGCCCCGTCGAACCCGCGCGACGTCATCGGGCTGCTCGCCGCGGCCGTCCGTGATCCGGACCCGGTCCTGTTCTTCGAGCACAAGGGCCTGTATCCGAGCAAGGGCGAGGTACCGGACGGCGAGATCACCGACGAGCTCGGCCGGGCCAGCGTGCTGCGCCAGGGCGGGGACGCCACGATCCTCGCGCTGGCCGCGATGGTGCCGCGGGCGCTGGCGGCGGCCGAGAAGCTGTCCAACGAGGACGGCATCGAGGCCACGGTCATCGACGTCCGGTCGCTGGTGCCGCTGGACACCCGGACGATCCTGGCCGAGGTGACCAAGACCGGCCGGCTGTTCACGGTCGAGGAGAACCCGCGGCTATGCGGCTGGGGCGCGGAGATCGTCTCGATCGTGGCCGAGGAGGCGTTCGGCGCGCTGACCGGCCCGGCGATTCGCATCACCACGCCTCATATCCCGCTGCCCGCCGCCGATAAGCTCGAAGATCACGTGCTGCCCTCGGTGGATAGGATCGTCGAGACCGTCAGCAAGGCGGTGTGATTCGGGGGGGCGACCCCCCGAACCCCCCGCTCTGGGGGGACCTATCCCCCCAGGCCCCCCTACTGGGGGGAACCTTCCCCCCAGACCCCCTGGGGAGGGCCAAGGCCCTCCGTCAGGTCCCCGCGTCCACAGGAGGAATTGATGAGCGGCAACCTGGCCGAATTGGTCGGTATTGAGGTACCTACTAGGCTGCTGATCGGCGGGGAGTGGACCGGCGGGCGGGGCGGCGGCACGTTGCCGGTCATCGACCCGGCCACCGAGGACGCGCTGGCCGAGGTGGCCGACGGGACGGTGGAGGATGCGCTCGACGCGGTCGGCGCGGCCTCCGGCGCGCTGCCCGGCTGGGCCGCGACACCGCCCCGGCAGCGCGCGGAATGCCTGCGCCGGACCTTCGAGCTGATGACCTCCAACGCGGAGTCCCTGGCCCGGCTGATGGTCGCCGAGAACGGCAAGGCCCTGCGCGACGCGCGGGCCGAGGCGGCGTATGCGGCCGAGTTCTTCCGCTGGTACGCCGAAGAGGCGGTGCGGATGGAAGGCGTGCTGATGCAGGCGCCTTCCGGGGCGAACAAGATCCTGGTCATGCGCCAGCCGGTCGGCGTCTCGGTGCTGGTCACCCCGTGGAACTTCCCGGCCGCGATGGCCACCCGTAAGATCGGCCCGGCGCTGGCGGCCGGCTGCACGGTGGTGCTCAAGCCGGCCTCGGAGACCCCGCTGACCGCGCTGGCCATCGCCGGCCTGCTGACCGAGGCGGGGGTGCCGGACGGCGTGGTCAACGTGCTGCCCTCCCGGAAGTCGGGTGCGGTCGTCTCGGCGATGCTCAACGACCCGCGGGTCCGCAAGCTGTCGTTCACCGGATCCACCGAGGTGGGCCGGATCCTGCTGCGCGAGGCGGCGGACACCGTGGTGAACACCTCGATGGAACTGGGCGGCAACGCGCCGTTCATCATCTTCGAGGACGCGGACATCGACGCCGCCGTCGAGGGGGCGCTGATCGCCAAGATGCGCAACGGCGGCGAGGCGTGCACCGCCGCCAACCGCTTCTACGTGCACGAGGCGGTCGCCGACGAGTTCAGCCGCAAGTTCGCGGCCCGCCTGGATGCCATGGTCGTCGGGCCTGGCCTGGACGAGGGCACCGACGTGGGCCCGCTGGTCAACGAGCCGACCCGGTCGAAGGTGGCCGAACTCGTAGACTCGGCGGCCGCGGACGGCGGCAAGGTGGTCACCGGCGGGCGGGCGCCGGACCGGCGCGGTTACTTCTACCAGCCGACCATCATCGACCAGGTGCCGTCGGACGCCGGCATTCTCGGCACCGAGATCTTCGGCCCGGTGGCGCCCGTGGTCCGGTTCACCGCCCAGGATGACGCCGTCCGCTGGGCCAACGACACCGAGTTCGGGCTGGTCTCCTACGTCTACACCGGTGACCTGAGCCGCGGGCTGCGGGTCAGCGAGGCCCTCGAGGCCGGCATGGTCGGCCTCAACCGCGGGATCGTGTCCGACCCGGCTGCCCCGTTCGGCGGCGTGAAGCAGTCGGGCATCGGCCGCGAGGGCGCGCACGATGGCCTCCTGGAATTTACCGAGACGAAGTACATCGCTACCAATTGGTGACCTACACGCTGACGTTCCTGCTCGGCGTGCTGCTGGCCAGGAGCGGCTCCACCGGGCGCGCGGCCACGATCAGGGCAGGCATCGCGGGCCAGGCCAAGAAACACCGCCGTGCCTTGAATCGCGCCGCGAGCTAACCGTAGGCAAGGTCCGTCCGCCGTGAAGATCTCCGATATAGCGTGTCGAAGCCCGCGAAATCCGCTGTTAACAGGTCACATGACGGACAGATGGGCATGTGGCGACGGGGAGATAACAAGACATGTAGTGGGCCGGGCATGGCGGTAAGGTGAAGCGCCAGAGACGTATTGGGGGGCGCCGGCCCGGTGGTCTCCGGAGGCCTGCCACGATCAGCCGGAGGTATACGGTGACCAATTTGCCTGATCAGGTCAGCCGAGATGTGGTCGTCATCGGTGGTTGCGGGCACGTGGGCCTGCCGCTCGCACTCGCGTTCGCCGACCGAGGCGCCAGGGTGGCCATCTATGACCTGAGCGAGGCCGCCGTCAGCCTGGTGAACTCGGGCCGGATGCCGTTTGCCGAGCCCGGCGCGGACGCGGTGCTGCAGCGGGTGCTCGGCGCCGGGCGTCTCGAGGCCTCGGCCGATCCCGCGATCGTGGCCACGGCAGAACACGTGGTGGTCGTCATCGGCACGCCGGTGGATGAGCACCTGAACCCCAACCAGACCGCGATCACCAAGGCGCTCGGGAGATGCTCTGCCTTTCTGCAGAACGGCCAGCTCCTCATCCTGCGCAGCACCGTGTTCCCCGGGGTGACGGCCCTGGTGGAAAAGATGCTGGCCGGACTGGGACTGCAGATAGATGTCGCGTTCTGCCCGGAGCGGATCGCCGAGGGCAAGGCGATGACGGAGCTGTTCGAGCTGCCCCAGATCATCTCGTCCCGCACGCCGGCCGGGGTCAAGCGGGCGTCTGCGCTGTTCGGCAGGCTGACCGGCAAGCTCGTGGTGATGTCACCAGAAGAGGCGGAGCTGGCGAAGCTGTTCACCAACGTCTGGCGCTACATCAAGTTCGCCACCGCCAACCAGCTCTACATGATGGCCAACGAGCAGGGCCTGGATTTCGACCGGATCCGGCGCGGGCTGGCCGAGGATTACCCGCGGGCCGCGGATATGCCCGCCGCGGGTTTCGCCGCCGGGCCCTGCCTGTTCAAGGACACGATGCAGCTCGCGGCCTTCAACCACAACAACTTCCCGCTCGGCCAC
Organism: Streptosporangiaceae bacterium; assembly: GCA_052144275.1. Lineage (GTDB taxonomy): Bacteria > Actinomycetota > Actinomycetes > Streptosporangiales > Streptosporangiaceae > Palsa-504. The sequence continues at coordinate 4,944 of JBKQQQ010000996.1, read as the reverse complement.
GCGGCGATGGCCGTCAACGAGGGTCTGCCGCTTTACGTGGTGCACCGGCTGGAGGGGCAGTTCGACCTGGCGTCGATGACCGTCGGGATCTTGGGCATGGCGTTCAAGGCGGGTTCGGACGACATCAGGTCGAGCCTTTCCTACAAGCTCAAGCGGATCCTGGCCTTCAAGGCCGACGAGGTCCTGTGCACCGATCCGTACGTCACCGTCGACCCTGACCTGCTTCCGCTCCAGGAGGTGCTCACCCGGTCGGACCTGCTCGTGGTAGGGGCGCCGCATCCGGAGTACCGCGGACTTGTGGTAGACAAGCCGGCGGCCGATATCTGGGACGTGCTCGGGAACGGGGTCCGCGTGTGACCGAGCGTCCCCGCGTCTCGGTGGTGGTACCCGCCTACAACGAGGGTGAGCAGGTCGTCAGCGTACTTGACCGGCTGTTCGAGTCGGTCCGGCTGGCGGCGGAAGTGCTGGTGGTCGTGGACTCGGCCGACGACACGACCGTCCCCGTGGCCGAGGAGTACGCGCAGAAGGAACCCAGGCTGAGATGCCTGGTCAACAGCTACGGCCAGGGACCCGCCTACGCCATCAGGTTCGGCATCGACGCCGCGACCGCGCCCGTGGTCGTGGTGACCATGGCGGACGGGTGCGATGACGCCAGGCAGATCGACGAGCTGGTCCGACTGGTCGAGCGCGGGGTCGCGGTGGCCGCCGCGTCCCGCTACATGCCCGGCGGTCAGCAGGTCGGCGGCCCCATCCTCAAGGGCGCGCTGTCCCGTCTGGCCGGGCGCTCGCTGCGGACGCTCGCCCACGTCGGAACCAGGGACGCGACGAACTCGTTCAAGGCGTACTCGACGGAATTCGTCAAGCAGGTCGGAATCGACTCCAGGGACGGGTTCGAGATCGGCATCGAGCTGACCGCCAAAGCTAAGCGACTGCGCCTGCCGGTGGCGGAGATACCGACCATATGGCTGGACCGGCAGGCGGGCGTGTCGAACTTCAATGTCGCGAAGTGGGTGCCCAGCTACGTCCGCTGGTATCGTTTCGCGTTCGGCCCGCGGCTGACCGCCGATCAGGTGCGCAACCACGGAGCAGGCCGTCAACAGGCGCAACAGGAAGAGCAGGAGTCCTGATGGAGCAGGTGCTGGTCAGCGGGTCCGCTGGCTTCATCGGCGGATATGTGGTAGAGGAGCTGCTGAAACGCGGCTACGCGGTGGTAGGCCTGGATAACTTTTCCAAGTACGGGAAGGTCAAGAAGTCCTACGACGACAATCCGAACTACCGGCTTGTCGAGGGCGACGCCAGGGACACCGGCCTGATGACCGAGCTGCTGGTCGGCTGTGACCATTTCATCGCCGGCGCCGCGATGATCGGCGGGATCTCCTACTTCCACACCTACGCCTACGACCTGCTCGCCACCAACGAGCGGATCATCGCCGCGTCTTGTGACGCCGCCATCGCGGCGCACCGGGACGGTCGGCTGCGCAAGGTCACCCACCTGTCCTCTTCGATGGTGTTCGAGAGCGCCGACGAGTGGCCGTCTTACGAAGGGCAGCAGCGGGAGATTCCGCCGCCACTGTCGTCTTACGGATTCCAGAAGCTCGCGGTGGAATACTTCGCCAAGGCGGCCTGGGACCAGTACCGGCTGCCCTACACGCTCGTGCGGCCGTTCAACTGCGTGGGCATCGGCGAGAGCCGGGCCCTGGGCGATCAGGAGATCCTGTCAGGGAACGTCCAGCTCGCCATGAGCCACGTCGTGCCCGACCTCGTGCAGAAGGTGCTCAAGGGCCAGGACCCGCTGCACATTCTCGGCACGGGCGAGCAGGTGCGGCACTACACCTACGGCGGCGATCTCGCGGTTGGTGTGGTGACGGCGATGGAATACGAAGACGCCCTCAACGAGGACTTCAACCTGTCGACAGCCGAGAGCACGACCGTGCATCAACTGGCCGAGCTCATCTGGCGCAAGGTCAAGGGCGAGGGTGTCCCGCTCCGGCTCATCCACGACGACCCGTTCGAATATGACGTCCAGCGCCGGGTTCCCGATACGGAAAAGGCCAAGAAGGTACTCGGCTTCGAGGCCGCCACCACACTCGAGGAGATGCTCGACGAGGTGATCCCCTGGATCGACGCGGCCATCAAGGCAGGAACCATCTGAGCATGACGGCCGGCGGTAAGCAGGTGAAGGCGGCCGGGATCACAGAACCGGACCCCGGAACCGCCGTCATCAGCGGTGGTGCCGCGAGCGCGGCACCGGACCGGCGTCCGGTGTGGGTGTGGGCGGTCCCCTTCGCCTTGCTGTTCGCCCAGCAGTTCATCTGCACGCCCGCGCAGACCGCGAGCGGCCAGGCGTACTGGTTCTACACGCCGCACGGCCTGCCGCCGCACACCCCCGTCATCCTGCGCTTCAGTGGAATCGCCGTCGCCCCCGCGTCACCGTGACCCACCTCGGGCGCGCGCAGGAGGCTCCCGCCCTGACCGACCTGCCAGCCAGAACCTCGGCGGCCACGCTCGCAAAGCGGGCGGGCCTGGTCGTGCTGGCCGCGGCGGTCCTGTTCTTCTGCTACTGGCGCGAGTCTCAAGCGGCGCCGTTGTCCTCTGACGGCGGGGGGAACGTGCTGCAGGCGTGGGACATGCTGCGCGGGAACCTGCTGCTGCACAACTGGTGGGTGTCGGACGTGTCCTTCTACACCACCGAACTGCCTCAGTACATGCTGATCGAGGCCCTGACCGGGCTAGGCCCATGGGTCGTCCACGTGGCCGCCGCCATGACCTACACGCTGCTCGTGCTGCTCGCGGCCTTCCTGGCCAAGGGGAACGCACGTGGCGGCGAGGGATGTGCCCGCGCGCTGATGGCCGCCGGCCTGATGCTGACGCCCCAGCTCAGCGCCACCTCGATTCTGCTGCTCTCGCCGGACCACATCGGCACCGCGGTGCCCCTGCTGGCTATCTGGCTGCTGATCGACCGGGCCAGGCCACGTTGGTATGTGCCGGTACTGGTTGGCCTGGCGTTCACCCTGGTGATGGTGGCTGACTCGATCGTGCTGCTCACCGGCATCGTGCCGCTGATGCTCGTCGGCGCGGGGCGCGCCTTCGCCGGGCTGATCAGGCGCGGGGGACCGCGGGCCGCCCGGTGGTATGAGTTGAGCCTGGCCGGTGCGGCCGCGGTGGCCGGCATAGCCGGCTCGTTCGCGCCTCGGGTGATGGTCGCCCTGGGCGGATACCAGCAGTCCCCGGTCGGGGCCGACACGGATCTGCACCAGCTGCAGCACGGGGCGTGGGTGACCTTTCAGGCCTTCCTGGAGTTGTTCGGCGCGAACGTCTTCAATACGAGCTTCTTCGGCGGCAGGCCCGGGCTCGAGGTCGTCTTCGTGGCGCTGCACCTGGCCGGTGCGCTCGCGGCGGCATGCGCCCTCGGCGTGGGCATAGCGCGGATCTTCCGCTTCGGCGAGCTGATCGTGCCGGTGTTCGCGGTGGCCATCGTAGTCAACCTGGGCGCCTACATGAGCAGCACGCACGCGCAGGACCTGCTCGGCGCGCGTGAGATGGCCGAGGTGCTGCCGCTGGGCGCGGTGCTGGCCGGCCGCGTTCTGGGGGACCGGATAGCGGCCTGGATCCGCGCAGCGGAAGGCTGGTTCGCCCCCGTGCTCGCCTTGCTGGCGGTTGGCTACCTCGCCACGCTCGGATACGACGCCGCGCAGGCTTCGGTGCCGGCCGAAAACGAGCCTCTGGCCAGCTGGCTCGTGGCGCACCAGCTCACGGACGGGCTGGCCACCTACTGGCAGGCCAACAGCACCACCGTGGACAGCCACGGCCAGGTCCGCCTCAGCGCGGTAGTGCAGAACCCCAGCGACCGGCTTGTGCCCTACCAGTGGGAGACCGACGACGCGAACTACGACCCGGCGCTGCACTACGCGAACTTCGTCGTGGCGGAGGGGCCCTCCGCGCTGCCCGGCATGCAGCTCTCCGCGGAGCTCACCTTCGGCCGCCCGCAGCGGATCTATCACGCCGACGGTTACACCATCCTGATCTGGGACGCGAACCTACTGGCCAAGCTGGCCTCACCGGGACTGAGGTGACCTCTACATGTACAGGATCCGCCGCCTGGCCACCACCAGCAGCGCGGGCCAGCCGGCCAAGACCTATCACGTCGGTCCGTACACCGTTTACGTCTGGAACAAGAACCTGCTGGCTGGTCTAGGGCACCCGTGACCTCACGGGCCGCCAGGGCGCTGCTGACAATCGGAGGAGGAATACCTTCGGTTCTCCGGCCCGGACCTACTCGTACCGGCAGTACACGGTGCTGGTTTGGGGCGGGAATCTGCTGCGCCGGCCCGGCTGAGCCGACAGGCAACATGTCAGGATGCTGTTGTCATGGGACGACGGGACGTAGCCTTGGCGTGTGGACCGGCGAATATTCGGGGTCGAGAACGAGTACGGCGTTACCTGCACCTTCCGGGGGCAGCGGCGGCTCTCGCCCGACGAGGTGGCGCGCTATCTATTCCGGCGCGTGGTGTCTTGGGGCCGTAGTAGCAACGTTTTCCTCAGGAACGGGGCGCGGCTCTACCTCGACGTGGGCAGCCACCCGGAGTACGCCACGCCCGAATGCGACAACGTGCTCGACCTCGTGGCCCACGACAAGGCGGGGGAGCGGATCCTGGAGGGACTGCTGGTCGACGCCGACCGCCGGCTGCGCGAGGAGGGCATCGCCGGCGACATCTACCTGTTCAAGAACAACACCGACTCCGCCGGCAACTCCTACGGCTGCCACGAGAACTACCTGGTCGGCCGGCATGGAGAGTTCGGCCGGCTGGCCGACATCCTGATCCCGTTCCTGGTCACCCGGCAGGTCATCTGCGGGGCGGGCAAGGTGCTGCAGACGCCGCGGGGGGCGGTGTACTGCGTCAGCCAGCGGGCCGAGCACATCTGGGAGAGCGTGTCCTCGGCCAC
>JBKQQQ010000995.1:0-3577 GCA_052144275.1 Streptosporangiaceae bacterium | reverse complement strand
GCCGAACATCATCGTCGTGCCGGGCGGGAAGATGGAGCTGGCAATGCAGCTGATCTTCACTCCGCTCATACTGCGGCTGATGGCGGCACGACGCCAGGCCTGAGCGCCCGCCCACGCGGTCATCCGCGCCGACCCGCACCGCGCGGGATTATCCCCGGCGTGTCACGCAATAAGCCAACAACAGAGTCCGTGCTGCCTTAAAACCCCGTGCTGCCGCGGTTAATAGACTCGGCCTAACCACAGCGAGGAGCGCGGGCATGTCCGAACAGGCACCGACCTTCAAGATCGCCAAGATCCCTGCCGACGGCGTGGGCCGGGAAGTGGTCGAGGCCGGTCAGCGGGTACTCGACTGCGTGGCCGGGCTGTCGGGCGGCAAGCTCGCGTTCGCATGGGAAGAGTTTCCGTGGGGATGCGAGTACTACGACAAGACTGGCCGGATGATGGCTGAAGACGGCCTGGAGCTCCTGAAGGGCTTCGACGCGATCTACTTCGGTGCCGTCGGGTGGGGGAACGTCCCTGACCACATCAGCCTGTGGGGCCTGCGGCTGAACATTACCCAGAACTTCGACCAGTGGGCCAACGTCCGGCCGGTCAAGTTCCTGCCCGGCATCCAGAGCCCGCTGCGCACGGCCGGCGAGACCGAACTTGACTGGGTCGTCGTCCGGGAGAACAGCGAAGGGGAGTACGCCGGGCTCGGCGGCCGGAACCTCAGCGCACGCGGTCCTGGCAACGAGGTCGCGGTGCAGACGGCGTTGTTCACCGACAAGGGCTGCGAGCGGATCATGCGGTTCTCCTTCGAACTTGCCCGGACCCGCGCGGTGAAGAAGGTGTCCAGCGTCACCAAATCAAACGCGCAGCAGTACGGCATGGTCTTGTGGGACGAGACGTTCCGGCGCGTGGCGGCTGACTACCCGGACGTGGCCACCGAGAGCATTCTCGTCGATGCGATGAGCGCCAAGTTCGTCCTGCATCCCGAGGACCTGTCGGTAGTGGTGGCCTCGAACCTGCACGCCGACATCCTGTCCGACCTGGGCTCGGCCATCGCAGGCAGCCTCGGCCTGGCCGGGAGCGCCAACCTCAACCCGGAGCGTCGCTTCCCCAGCATGTTCGAGCCCGTGCACGGTTCCGCTCCTGACATCGCCGGCCGCGGTATCAGTAACCCGATCGGCGCCATCGCCAGCGGCGCGCTGATGCTGGATCACCTCGGCTTGCACGAGGACGCCCGGCGGGTCGAGGCCGCGATCGAAGTTACGACCGCGGCGGGCCACCTCACCCGCGATGTCGGCGGCACCGCAGGCACCACCGAGGTCACCGACGCCATCATCGAGGCGCTGCGCGCAGGCGCGGTCACCTCCTGATCGGCGCGGAACGCCGGCCGCCGCGGTACCGCGCAGCCTTAGTTCCCTTCCCGCCGTACCCGGCTTTCCCGCCGTACTCAGCGCGCGTTCTCTGACCAAGAAAATCCACGCTAGCCGCAGCGCGGCAGCGGACCTCGGCCATGCGCTGGCCTGCGGTTATGCGCGTGGCAGCGGAACCGGGCTGGCGGTGGCGGGACCCGGGAGCTGCCTGGCCCGCAGCGCGGCAGCGACGCGGGGCGGTTCGGGCGGACGTCATCTCAGGTGTGCGGGCGTGCTGACGCGGGCCCGGCGGCTGTGGCTGGTTCCGGGCCTGGTCAGGGCGTTACGGTGTCCGGTTGTGCGGGTCAGGCGGCGTGTTCGTCGTCGGTGATGGCGACGGTGACGCCGAGGGCTTGCAGGCCCTGGATGTGGGTGCGGATCTTCTTGTCCCGGCTGGTGCGGCGGGCGTGCCAGTCCGGGCCGAGGTCGCGGTAGCGGGCCTGCGGGTCGGACAGCAGGTGCCAGGCGATGATCATGACGGAGCGGGCGACGGCGACCTGGGCGATGGCCTTGCCGCGGCGCCGGGCGATGCGGGCGTACCGTTCGCCGAGGAACGTGGCGGTGCCGGCGGCGCCGAGGGCGGCCTGCCCGGCGGCGGCGCGGGCGTAGCTGTTGCCTTTCTTCTGCTTGCCCTTGCCGTGCCGGGCGCCGGACTGGTTCGCGGACCGGCACAGGCCGATCCAGGAGACCAGGTGCGCGGCGGTGGGGAACAGGGTCATATCGAGGGTGATCTCGGCGATGATCACGATGGCTAGCCACACGCTGATGCCGGGGATCTCGGCCAGCCGGTAAGCGGCGGCCAGCACCTGCGAGTCCGGGCCGGTGCCGCAGCCGGGCCCGGTCTCCCCGGCCGCGTCCACCCCCCAGGACTCCTCCACCTGGGCCAGCGCCGCGATGGCCTGGTCTTCCATCTGCTTGATCCGCTGGTCCAAGAACGCGACCTGGTCCAGCAGCGACTCGGCGATCACCCCGTGATGGGAGTCGAACATGCCATCCAGCGCCTCGGCGAGGGCGTCCCGCTTGCCCCGCAGCGGCCCCTTGGCCAGGTCCGCGATCGTGCGCGGGTCGCGTTCCCCCGCGATCAGCGCCTGCACCATCGCCACGACCGACTTGGCCTTCAGCCCGTCCTTGGCCACCGAGGTGATCTTGACCATGGCGTCCTCCAGCAGCTTCTCCAGCCGCTGCAGGACCCGGGTCCGCTCCCGGACCAGGTCGGTCCGGGCCCGGGTGAAGTCCCGCACCCGCCGGATCGCCGCCGGCGGCACCAGCGAGGGCCTCAGCATCCCCCACTGGGTCAGCCGGGCCAGCCACTGCGCATCCAGCCGGTCCGTCTTCGGCCGGCCCTTCAGGTTCTTCGCCTGCGACGCGGACACCAGCTGCACCGCCAGGCCGATGCCTTCCAGCACGTAATACCACACCCGCCAGTAGTCCGACGTGGACTCCAGCGTCACCATCTGCACCTTGTTGCTGAGCAGTTCCCGGCCCAGCTCGGCGATCCGCGCCCGGGTCGCCGGCACGTCGTCCCAGATCCGGTTGACGAACCTGCCCGGCCGGGCCGGGTCCGGGGTCCGCATGCACACCACCCCGGACGCCTTGGCCACGTCCACCGCGGCCACCCGCTCATACACGACCTCGTGATCCTCATCCGGGATCACCTGCGGCTTGCGCACCGCACCCTCCTATGCTGGAGACGATTGGATGATCAGCGGGCTGCCCGGGGATCCGCGGTCGGTGCGTGAACGCGAAGTCTGACCAGCGTGCTCGAGGCAACAGGAAGCGACCCTCCGGGTCCGGACCCCAGCGCCAGGCTTTTCAACGGGCTCTTGTCCCAAAGAAGCTCGGCGTCACGGGCAGCCCGCGCCATCATCCCGCAAACCGCAAGGTACGGCAGGCACAGCACCCCAGCCGGGACAAACCCAGCCGGCTACGGCGCCGCACCCTGGCCCCGGATTTTCTCGCGAATGCGACCATCCCCCGGGGATAAGGATGGCTTTTCAGAGTAAGCGCGCGGGCCAGCTGGCGCGCGATGCCATCCAGTTGGTCTGGCTGCGATTCCGGCTCTAATACTGACCAAGAAAATCCACGCTAGCCGCAGCGCGGCAGCGGACCTCGGCCATGCGCTGGCCTGCGGTTATGCGCGTGGCAGCGGAACCGGGCTGGCGGTGGCGGGACCCGGGAGC
>JBKQQQ010000994.1:0-8823 GCA_052144275.1 Streptosporangiaceae bacterium | reverse complement strand
TGGCGCTCTTGCGGCGGCGCTCCGTGAGTACGGATCGGCAGCGCACGATGAGCATTACCGTCACTCACGCGAGACCCGGCCGATGCTTGGGCTGCGGTGCCCGGCGCCATGCCGGCTGCAGCCCGGCTGACGCTGCGTAACTGGTGGAAGCTGCGCTGGGCGCGCACAGTAACAGTGCCGCCGATATGAACGAAACTCGGGTCGCTGCCTCATCACGACGCTGGCCGCCAGATATGGATGTTCTGCGCGGACAAGGGGATCAGCGCGAGAGTCGCAAGCACCGCTGCAAGTGGGCGGAGGATGGTTCGTCGCATCCGCCGACGGCAGCCTGATCGCCAGCCTGGCCGCACATGCGTCGCCCTCGGACCGAGCCGGCTGGTGCGGAGAAACCGCAGGCGAGGGGGGTCGCCTGCCATACTGCGGGCCAGCCGGTGCCGCGTTCAGCGCGTCGATCTGGGTGGCGGAGGGCCTAGCCGCTGACCGGGCTGCCGCTCATCGAGGCCGGGGCTGATGACATTTCCGCACGTATCCGACAAATGTGAGCCTAAATACACTCAGGGACTTTTGGCCCTGACCATAACAGACCTCGCCGGGTACGTTTGCGGAGTTTTTCCGGCAAAAAGCGGGCCGGGACAGGCCGGGTCTGGCAGGAGGCCGTCATGGCGACGCGGCGGGAGTTCATCAAGTGGACCGCGGTAGGCGGGGCAGGGCTGGCGGCCGGGCGCGGGCTCTGGGATGGGGCGGCGCGGGCGGCAACTTCCCCGGTCCCGGCGGTCTCAGCGCGGGTTGGGCCGGTGGCGTCGGGCCTGACGCCGTACCTGGACCCGATGCCGGTACTTGTCGATTACGCCGTCGACGCGACCGGCGGCGGGACGGTGCGGCTGACCACAGCGCTCATCTCCCGCAAGGTTCACCGCCAGCTGCCCGCCACGACGCTGTTCGGGTACCTGCATTCCGGCGGGCCCGGCGCCGGCGATACCGGGGCGTCGTACCTGGGGCCGCCGATCGTGGCCACGAGCGGAACGGCGGTGAAGGTCAAGTACGCCAATGGCCTGGCCCCGGACGCTTTCCTGCAGGTGTTCACCAACGGCGGCGCCAGCTACCTGCAGTTCGCCCCGTTCCCCGAGGTCCGGACCATGACCCACCTGCACGGCGGGTTCGTCGCGGCCGATGACGACGGGAACCCGTTCGCGCAGCCGGACGCGTTCCGGTCCAAGGCAACCCAGTCGGTGACCTACCCGAACGAGCAGCCGGCCACCCTGTTGTGGTATCACGACCACTACCTGGGGGACACGCGGATGAACGTGGTGGCCGGGCTGGCCGGCGGGTACCTGCTGCGCGACTCCTTCGACACCGGCACCAACCCGCTGCTGCCCGGTCCGATCGGCACCTACGAGCTGCCGGTGGTGGTGCAGGACCGGCAGTTCAACCCGGACGGGTCGCTGCTGTACCCGGTCGCGCCAGCGTCGATGCACGGGCCCTGGATCGGCGAGTACTTCGGCGACGTGATGCTGGTCAACGGCAAGATCTGGCCGAAACTGACCGTGGAGCCGGCGGTGTACCGGTTCCGGGTGCTCAACGGCTGCAACGCCAGGATCATCGATCTGCGGATCGCCGCCGCCGACGGCCGCGCGGCCGTGCCGATGGTCATCATCGGCACCGAGGGCGGGCTGCTGCCGGTGAACCCGGCGAGCTCGAACGGGCTGGTGATGACCCCGGCCGAGCGGTATGACGTGATCTGCGACTTCCGCCGGTTCGCGGGCCGCACGCTGCTCGTGACGAACACCACCCCGCCCAGCCCGGTATCCACGCCGGCGCCGCCGCTGATGCGAGTCATGCAGATCACCGTGAAGCACAAGGCGTCCAGCGGCGCGCCGATGAGCGTGCCCGGACCCGGGTCGCTGCCGGTCAACCCGAAGGTGACGGAGCTGACCAGCCTGGGACCGCCGCAGCTGAGCGGCGGCTCGGTCGCGGCACGGATGATCACGCTGAACGAGGTCGGCGCAGAGACCCCGCGCTGGAAGCTGAACCTCAACGCGCACCCGTACGGCGGCCCCCACCCGGTGACCGAGACGCTGACCTGGAACAGCGTCGAGGACTGGTATTTCGTGAACACCACCCCGGACACCCACCCGATGCACACCCACCTGGTCACCTTCAAGGTGATGGGCCGCTACGACTACGACGCCGACGGCTACGCCGCGAAATACGGCACAGCCAACGGCGTCCCGCAGCTGGACGTCTCCACGCTGAGGCCGTTCCTGAAGTCCGGACTGATCGATCCGGGTCCGGACGAGGCGGGACTGAAGGAGACGGTGAAGGCGAACCCGGGACAGGTCACGGTCGTGCGCGCCAGGTTCTCGCTGCCCAGCACCGCGCTCAACGGCGCAGGCAAGCTCATCAAGCCGCAAAAGTACGTGCACCACTGCCACATCGTCGAGCACGAAGACAACGACATGATGGAGCGCATGATCGTCGTGCCCTGATGCGGCGCGGTAACCGCCTCATGCGTGGCCCCGTGATCCTCGGCGTCATGGACGTGAAGCAAGCTGATCGGGATAATCTGCGCACGCTAACGGCAATGATTGACACGCCAGTCCAGCGCGCGGAATCGGCAGGGAGGATGTGGTAACCGGCCTTGAAACACCGCTGATCACGCTCCGTGACGTGCCGCAGAGCCGGGCGCGTGATCGCCGCCGATAGTCACCTATGCCCGCTTGCGCGCATCTCACCACGGTCACCTCTCTGGTTCACGGCGCAGGGCCAGGCATCCGTCACCAAATAGCCCTTCCTTGAGCATCCATCGGCCGCCAGATAAAGCGGCCAGAGAACCGGGCGGGTGACACCCGTCACGCTGACCCTGGTATCTGCCGAGCCCGGACGAGCCAGACCAGGTCCCGCGCCTGGAGCGGTTCCTCGGCGAGCACCCCGGGATATCGGTCCGCGCCCACGCGGGCTACTGGCAAGCGGTCATCAGGAGGCCAACGGGGAGACAGTCGTGATCCGCTGGACGCTCGCGCAGCTGCTGGATTCCCTGAGCAGTCGATACGGGCTTGAAGGCCAGGACTTCATCGCTGGTCAGGACGGCTGGGCGGGCGCACGTTGGCCGGCGAGGAGGGATTCGGCGAGGTCGGCTTCGAGGCGGGCGATGCGGGTGTCGAGGAAGCGGTTGTTCTCGCGGGCGGCCTTGATCCGCTCGGTGAGCTGCTGATTGCCGGTGGTGAGCTTGCGGTTCTCCAGGCGGAGCGTCCTGTTCTCCGCGTTGATTCTCTCGACGGCGTCGGCGGGGAGGTCGATTTCGAGGTCGCGGATGCGGCCCAGGAGCTTGCCGATCTGGTCTCGCTGACTGCTGATCTCGGCGTACGCGGCCTTGAGGGCGCCCTCGGCGTTAAGCGCGCGGTCCTTCCAGGGCCCGCCCTGCCCGGCGTCATGGCGGCGGCAGGCGGTTGCGGCAGCTGGACGATCGGCGACGGCGCCGGCGAGGAGCTTCCTGGCTTGGTCGTTCTGGTAGAGGAAGGTGCGGGAGACCTCTGCCCGGCGTGCGACCATGGCCGTCTGGGCCGGGATGTGGTCGCGGCGCATCTGGCGGAGCGCGTCGCGGACGCGCTGGAGCATCTGCCCGGTGTTGTTCCGCCGGGCCTGGATGGCGGCCTTGGTTCGGGTCGCGTCGCCGCTCATCCGGCCCTCTGCTCCGGGTCGGTGAGGCCGGTGAGGTCGCTGGCCCGGAAGTTGACGGCCCAGATCCGCTGGAAGTAGTCCTGGGGCCGGCGCAGGTCCAGGGCGAGGGCCTGGTCGAGGAGCCCGAGCCCGGCGAGGGCTTTCTCCAGGCCCTCGATGGCGCGGGCGGTCGGCTCGAACGCCTTGTGCAGGAAGTCGGCTACCTCGTCAGTGGGGGCTCGCTCGGCGAGCGACCGCCATTGCTCCTGCTTGCGCCGCCAGTAGAGCAGGTCGGCTCCGGACAAGACGAACTTGTCGCAGTTGGCGCAGTCCAGGTTCCACGGGCAGGCGCCGCCGTCGACGACCGGCTGCCAGGTGCAGAACCCTCCCTCGGCGGGGGTGCTGCGGCGGGATAGGTCCAGCGCTAGCGTCATGGCCTCCTGCCGGGAGATCGGAGCCGCATTGCCGGAGAGCAGCTCACCCGGGCTGGCCGAACCGGGCCCGGCGACCCAGACGGCGCTGAGGAGGTCGTCGAGGTCGGAGTGGGAGACCTTTAACGTAATGCTCAGCCATCCTGTCGCTGACATGGCCCAGATATTTCCGGATATGAGCCAGGCTCGCCCCCGCAGCCAGAAGCTTGGTCGCCAGGGTGTGACGGGCCTGATGGGCGACATTCCCGCCGAGGTCGAGGCCGTCGAGCCACTCCCGGAACCGGTTGTTGAAGAGCCCGTAGGAGATGGACTCCTCTTCAGCGGGGTTGCGCACCCTGGTAGGGAACAGCGCGATCCGGGTGCGTTCCCCGGGTGCGGGATGGCGGCCGTGCCGGTGCTCGAACCGGGTCAGGGTCTTGTGGCGGCGGACGTCGATGCGGGCGTAGAGGTATTCGGGGATGCGGATGCCCTCGTCATAGTTTCCGACCTTGGTCTGGTCGTGCCAGAGCATCGGCAGGCCATGGTAGCGGCCGATGCAGTCCACCTTCAGCTTGAGGATCTCGCTGCAGCGGCGCCCGGTGCAGACGATCGCCTCCCAGGCATCCCGCAGCCCGCTGTCGTTGGGGTCGAGCTTCTCCAGCTCGCGGAGGTTGGCCTCGTCGGCCAGGGCACGGGCGACGTCGTCGGTGAACGGGCTGCGGGACCGCCGAGGGCTGCGCCTCCCGGCGGTGGGGAAGGCGGTGATGAACCCGCGGTCCAGGCCGATCTGGTCGGCGTGGCCGGTCTCCAGCGCCCAGAACATGACCCGGCGGCCGTAGTTGAAGACGCCCTGGAGGGTGCCATCAGTGACGAGCGACGGCTTCCCGCCGGCGCGGACCATGCCCAGCGATTTCAGGCCGTGCCGGTGCCGGTTCCGCTGGTCGGCGAGGAACCGCTGGGCGTGCTCCGCCCGCAGCGCACGGGGGTCATGACCGCCGCCGGGGGCGTCGATCTCCAGGAAGGCGCTCAGCTCGACGCAGGCACGCCTGGACTCGTCGAGTGGCCCGCGGCTGCGGGGGCACTGGGGCGAGCGCAGGATCTCGGCCAGATGCTCCCAGAGCAGGTCACGTAGCCAGCGCTGAGAGACGCCAGTGAGGCAAAAGTAACTGCTGGTGTGGTGGAAACGGCGGCCGAAGTGATCGGTTTCGAGGTAGCCGGCGTCCTTGGCATCGGCGGGCGTGTAGTAGATGCAGCGCAGCCCGCTGGCGATCTCCAGGACCATCATCCGGATATGGGAGGCGTAGCCCTCGCCGAAGCGGGCCAGGCCGGGGCAGCCGATATCGGCGAACTCTGTCAGCGAGGCAATCTCGCTGGTCCGGCTGAGGTCGGCGACCCGTTGGATGCAGCTCAGCTCCCAGACCGCTCGCTTCTTGATCTGAGCATGCTGATGGAGCCCCCACTGGATCTCCGCCTTGATCAGCGGCCGCAGCCCTCTCAGGTTGATCAGCCCTTGCCGGTACGCCGGGGCGGCCGTCGCGCACCACTTGAGGAACTCCGCCTTGCCGCTGTACTGGATAGGCCCGTCCGGGGACTTCGGGCCGCGGGCACCGCCTGGCCGTCCGTCCTTTGCGTAGCGCTGCTCGTGGCAGTGGCACAGGCCGACATCCGCCACCGCCGGGTCAGGGCAGGCCTCGACCTGGCACTCGCCGTAGCCGGGGAACGGCGTCTGCTCGCACAGCCACTCCTGCAGCGCCTCGTTCCTCGGATAGCCCGCGTAACGCCAGCGGCCGTGGTGGGTTCCGCAGAGCGGCACGCACCGGAGCCGGGACGGCCGGTCTGGGCAGATCATGCAGCGCGCCGGGGGCATGCCCGCCGCGGGCGGCCAGGGGCTGGCCGCGGTGAGGAAGGCAGCCCGGCTGCTGCCCGCCTCCCGCGCCTCGCGCCACTCCAGCCGATGCTCCTGGCAGAGCCCGTCGTTGTCCTTTTTGACCCGCCCGCAGGCCTCCACGACGCACTCCCAGCCGTAGACCGGATGCTGGGGCGGGATCGCGATCAGGTCGCTGCGATAGAGCGGGTCGAATCCCGGTGCCATCATCAGCGCCGTCAGCAGCTCCAGCCTGTCCCGCCTGGCCCGGCTGGCATCCTCGTTCTCCAGGACCTTCAGCACGGTCACGACTCGCCCCAGACACGGTCGAGCGCCGCCATGAACGCCGGATCGTGGAGATCGGCGTGGCCGTAGGTCTCCTCGACCGTCGTGGCCGAAGCCCAGCCGCCCGCATCCCGCGCGAACACGATGTTGCCGTTCGAGGCGTCGAGAACCGCGTTCGCGAACCCGTGCCGCATGGCATGGGGATTCGTCCGGCCCAGGCCCAGCCGCCTGCCGGCCCGGCCCATCATCTGCCGGACCCCCGCGGTAGACAGCGGCTCGCCCCGCTGCGGGCCCTTCAGCTGGACCAGCAGCATCCCGTGGGCCGCGTCCGCCGGATACTCGGTGGTCAGGTACTCGAAGTAGGCATGGACCATCGCCGGGCTCGCCCGCCGGATCTGCCCGCCACGCAGTACGCCGTTCTCGATCACCTGCGGATGCTTGGCCTTGGCCCGGCTCTTGTTCGGATTCAGCTCCCGATGGCAGATGTGAACGTGCGGCGTGACGCACTCGCCGCAGTCCGCCTTCTCCCGCAGATGCAGGTCGATCAGGTGCAGCCCGCACAGCTCGCCGACACGGAACCCCCCGTCGCCCAGCCAGGTCACGATCATCTTGTTCCGCGGCGATCGCAGGTCGCCGATCAGCGTCTCCCTCGCGCCGTCGGCGAGCATCTTCGGATGACGCCGCCGCACCGTCGGTGCCGGGCGCAGCGGGTTGGCCGGAAGCTCCCGGGCCACGTGCCCGAGGAACATCCGCCGCTGGTCGGCCTTGGACGGCAGCCGCTTGCGGTCCAGCTCGCCCGCCAGCTCCTGGCTGGCTCCCTGCGTTCCCTGGAACTGGTAGAAGCGCTTCAGGCACGCGGCCGCGCTGTCCAGCGAGCTCTGCGAGTACGGTTCCTTGCCCGCCCGCCATGGCCTGCCGTACGGCCCGGCGTACTCCGCGCCGACGGCCGCCATGTACCGGCTGAGGTCCCGCATCGTCACGGTCTCCGGTGACAGGCTTTCGAACTCCAGCCACCGCAGGTGATCCAACAGCAGGTACGCATACGCCCGGTCCGTCCCGCCGTTGCACGTCCGCAGGAACCCCTCGGCCAGCCGGTGCGCCTCGCCGTCCGGGTGCAGGATCGTGTATGCGACCCGGCCCGACGGGAACACCACCTCCTGCACCCGCAAATCCCCGATAACGGGCTTCCTCATCAGAGCCACCCCCGAGGGCTACGACGGCGTCCTGTACGTCGAAGGCCGTCAGGTTAAAGCGATCCGAAGGCCCGCAGCGGGAGCCACGCCGACATCCCGTACAAGATCCTTAGCGTTCGGTTACGCCGACGGGCAGGGTGATGGACGTGTCCAGGTGCAGCGACGGCCAGATGCCCGGCAGCGGGGAGACCAGCCCGAACCCGGTCTTCTGCGCGATGCCGACCCAGCCGGACCACACCTCGGCCGCGGCCGGGGCGGCCAGGACCAGCAGCGGCCAGGACCGCACGGCCCTGATGCCCGAGGAGACCGCCGCGGACCGGTCCCCTCCGGCTGGTCCGGTGGTCCGGGCCGCGGGCGGACCGCCTGGTCCCAGATCCGCGGTGCCGGGGCGGTTCACGCCTGCGGTGAGTGCGGCCATGGGTTTCACCACCGTTCCTGCGTGGCGAGCGGGTGGGGTTCCCCGGTCAGCGCGGCCAGGGCGGCGGCGACCTCGTGGGTGGTGGCGCGGACGTAGGTCGCGGTCGCGCCCGCCTCGCTGCCGCTGTCGGTGTGGCCCGCGTACGCCTTGGCGACGGCGTAGCCGAAGTTCCGCTCGACCCAGGTCAGGGTCGTGTGCCGGATCCAGTGCACGCTGATCTGCTGCGCCCGTACCCAGGGGAGAGACCGGCCGAGGCGTTCCCACAGGTGGTCGTAGCGGCGGTAGGTGATGCGGCGGCCGTTGCGGTAGCGCAGCAGGTGCCCATCGGTGGGCGCGTGGCGTTCCCCGGCGTGCCCGAGCAGGGCGGCCATGAGGGTGGGCGAGACTGGCTGCCACCGGACGGTCTCGCCTTTCTCGCGCAGCAGGATCAGGCACTGCTCGGGATCGAGGTCCTGCGGGCGCAGCGCCAGCGCGCCGCCGCGGCGGCAGGCGGTCTCGGTGTGCAGGCGCAGCAGCAGCGTGTCCAGCTCCGGGTCATCACCCGTGGTCGCCGCCGCGTGGTTGATCTCGGCCAGGCGCTTGTCGGCGACAGCCCGGCGGGTCGAGGGCAGGCGGCGCGGTTTCTCGACTTTCCGGGCGGGGTTGTCCGCCGGGTTGATCAGGCCGTCTTCCTCGGCGTGCTTGTACATGCAGCGCAGGGCGGCGATGAGGTGCTCGGCGGCGCTGCGCCCGCCGCGGGAGTTCCGCCGGGGCACGACGTTGGCCCGGACGTGCTGGACGAGCTGGCGGATCTCCGACGGCGTGGGCCCGTCGATGCGGCGATCGCCCCACTGCTCGACCACCCGGTTCCAGTACGAGCCGTATGCCTTGCGGCAGCCGTCGCTGACCAGGGCCGACACGACCGGGACGTACTCGGCGAAGGTCGGAGCGGCCGACGTGGCCGCCGGGGCAGCCAGCAGGTCCGCGGGGGTCAGGCCCATGCGCTCCAGCACGAGC
>JBKQQQ010000993.1:0-4981 GCA_052144275.1 Streptosporangiaceae bacterium | reverse complement strand
AAGTCATGGTGACCTCCTCTGCCAGAATCGCCGGACCCCTGCCGCCTGTGCTTAACCTCTCTGCGCGCCGCCCAGGCGAGCGGAGCGGGGCAAGCGCCGAACGTGGGCCCGGCCTCACCTTCACCGTCACCCCGCGTGAAGTGCGCACTTAGGGCCAGAGGTCCCGACATCCGGGGCCGGTCGGCCGGGCGCCAGCCCGGCGGTACAGCCGGGTCCAGGTGGGCCAGGGTAACCCTTAACTGCCATCAGTGAGCTGTCTCGCGCCTCGTTGGCCGGAACGTATGCCACGGCAACCAGGCAGAATCGCCGGGGCCTTCGCCGAACTGACCGGCTCGCTTGGGTCCGATCCTGGTCGAGCCGTCGCATGGGTATCGTCACCAATCCGCGGGTGATTCCCGCCCGCGTCCCAAGGTTCGGGCGTGTCACGCAAGGCAGAGCGCTGCCACAGGCCTTACCTGAGGATCAGCCCCACAGTGAGTGATCTCAGAGCAGGCGCAGGTCGACTGCTCGCTCGATGGCCTGCGAGCGCGACGTCACCCCGAGCTTCTGGTAGATCGACCGCAGATGGGTCTTGACCGTGTTATACGAGATGTAGAGAGTGGCGGCGATCTGCAGGTAGGTGCTGGTCGGCAGGAGCTTGAGGACGCGCAGCTCGGCGGCGGTCAGCGGCTCGACAAGCCCGCGGCCGGACCGGTGGGCGTCCGGCTGCGCGGCCCGCACCTCGAGCGCCGCAGCGACCAGCTGCTCGGTGAACGGGTCTGGTTGCAGCTGCGTCGAATGCTCGACCAGGTAGCTGGTCACCTGCGGAGCGGTCGTGACGACTGTGTTGAGGAACCCGTCGCGGCGGGCTATACCAACCACCCCGGCCAAGATGCCAGTAGTCGCGGCATCGCCGCGGCCGATTGCTGCCGCGGCCAGCAGCATCTGGCGCACCAGCGCGCGCCGCGGCGTCAAGTCGGTCAGCGACGCCGCCTGCAGGTGTTCTTGCGCGGCGTGGTGATCGCCGGAGTCGAGCGCGATCCTGGCCAGCAGCAGCCCGCGGCGGGCGGCAGGCAGCCTGCTGGCCAGCTCATCGGCGGAGTGCAGGTCGCCGAGCGACAGGCGCAGCAGCGCCTCCAGCTCATCGGCCCGCGCCAGCAGTACCGGCCCGGTCCCGGCCAGGACCAGGCGGGCCGCCTCGACGGTCGCCAGCGCGTCGCGGACCTGCCCGCGAGCAGCCCAGATCGCGGCCCGGTCCAGCAGCGCCAGGAACTCAAAGGCGGCCCGCCCGTGCTCGGATATCGACAGCGCTTGCTCAGTGAACTGCTCGGCGGCGTCGAAGTCGCGCCGCTCCAGCGCGAGGCCGGCCAGCGCCCGCAGGTAATCCACGGCGAGAAAGTGCTGGCTGAATCCCAGTCGCCGCGCCTGCGCGTCGGCGGTCCCGGCGGCCTCAGCGGCATTGGCTAGGTAGCCGGCCTCGAACCAGGCTAGCGCTCGCGCGCCGGGCACCAGCACCAGCTTGAACGGTTCGGGGAGCCCGGGGGCCGCCAGGGCCGCGGCAGCCTCGCGCTCAACCGCTTGGTAGTCCTCCAGGGACGTATAGGCCCGCAGCAGGATGGTGGGCAGGGCGGCGGCGACCCACTCGTCGGTCAGCAGCGTCCGTTCCTGGATGGCCCGCGCGGCCAGGGCTTCGTCCACGGTCTCGGTCAGCTGGCCGGTCAGCGCATAGCGCACCGACCGCATCGCCGCGAACCGGGCCGCCAGCTGCGATTCGGGCGGGATCGGCGGCTGGGCGCGCTCCAGCAGATCGAGGTACTCGCCGCCGCGAGCGGCGTCGCCCGACAGCAGCAGGTCGCCGGCCAGGGCCAGCACTCTGTCGGGGGCATCGGCCAGCATCGAGGGGGCGATCATGCTCAGATCCAGCGGTTCAGGCAGCGCCGGATCGCGCAGGAATTCGGTCACGACCCGGTCCTGCAGCAGGGCCAGTGCCCGGTCGACCTGGCGGGCTGCCAGGAAGTGGCGGCTGGCATGCCGGATCTCACCGGTGGACTCGAACCATTCGGCCGCCCGCAGCTGGAGCGCCTGCTCCCGGGCGCGGTCCCTGGCCCTCAGCTCAGCGCGCAGCACCTGATGCACCAGATGGTGATAGCGGAAGCTGGTCCGCTCATCATCCAGCGCCACTAGGAACAAGTTGGCCGCGTCGATGCTGCGCAGCAGCGCCGACGCGTCCTGCCTGCGGGTGACGGCCGCGCACGCGCCCGCGGTCAACTCCTCCAGGACGGAGGTGTCGAGCATGAACCGAACGACCTCGGGTGGCTCCTGCTCGAGGACCTCGGAGATGAAATACTCGGCGATTGCGTGGCTCCGGACCTCCAGCGCCCCCGCTATCTGCGCCGGGTCCTTGGTACCGCGCAGCGACAGCGCCGCCATCTGCAGCGCTGCGGCCCAGCCCTCGCTTCGCTGATGAAGCAGCGCCAGGTCAGCAGAGGCGACCTCGACGCCGAAGTTCGCCAGCAGGTCGCCGCTCTCGGCCAGGGAGAAGTGCAGGTCACGGTCGCGGAGCTCGCACAGCTCATCGGACATCCGCAGCCGGTGCAGCCGCAGCGGGGGGTCGGTACGGCTGGCCAGCACCAGCTGGGCGGTCTCGGCCGGCCAGCGCTCGACCAGATCGGTCATGTTCCCGCAGACCGCGGGCGCCGCGTTGTGGAAGTCGTCCACGATGATCGCCGACCCAGCAGGTAGCTTCGCGGCATCGTTGGCGATCGAGGCGGTGACGTCGGCTGACATGACGCTGTCCATCGCGAGCAGGTCGGCGGCATCGGCGCCGAACCCCGGCTCCACGACCCGGGGGGCCTCGATGAACCCGGCCCAGAAGCGGACTGGGTTAGCGTCTGCCTCATCGCAGGACAGCCACGAAGTAACGCCGGGTGCTCGTGCCGCCGCCCAGCTCGACAACAGCACGCTCTTGCCCGCGCCCGCCGACCCCACCACCACGGTCAGCCGCTGGCCAGCCCCCGCCGTCAGCTGGTCATGCAGCACCGATCTTGTGACCAGCGTCGCGGGCAGCGTCGTCGGGCGGAACTTCGGCAGCGCGAACCGCAGGTGTGAAGCGACTGCAGTCGTCGCGCTCTCTGCCACCACATGTCTCCCCGCAGCGCCACCACATGTCTCCCCGCAGCACCTGCCGAGGCAATAGCGGGCGCCGCTGCAACTTCTCAATTTTTGGTGCGGAACGATCGCTGGCTAGGGACCAACGTCCCGGATCACCCGTCAAGTGGTGATGACGCAGGGCCGGGCGCCTGGCACGCTGACCGCACATAGAGACAGCTGACCGCGAGGGGTAACCCTGGTGCAATCACGAACGTATGAAATTACTTTCACGGGCCAGGCGGGCCCTGTACTGCGCGCGGAATTCGACGACTGCGAAGTCACCATCGGCCTGGGCACCACAACCCTTCGCGCCGAGCTGCCCGATCCGGCCGCTCTTTCCGGGCTCGTGCAGCGGATCACCAGCCTCCGGCTTGAATTGGTGCACCTGCACATCGTGCCGGCGCCACCCGCACCATGACTGATCTCGCGCAGACCAGGGACAGACAACTGCCCCCGTCTGCCTATCAGAAGCACGTCGTGCCGGGCCACTGGCGGCAGGCACCCTACCGGGCCGGATCACCCGCGTTCGGGTGATGCCGTCCCGGCGCCAGGGAGGCGATCCTGGTCATGCCTGGGGACATGTTCGTCATCTGGGTTCCTGGCCGCTGATGGTGGCGTACTTGCAGCCCGACCCCGGCCTGTCGGTGCTAAATGGGAGGTAGGGACAAGATGAGCGAGCCTGACCGTACGAAGCTGCCGATTCGCCGGCCGCCGTTCGGGGGGGTGTGCAACAGGACGCTGGCGGGGTCGGAGCCGGACTGGAACCTGATCGGGCATCCGGAGCCTCCGCAGGGGGCCCCGAATGTCTTGCTGGTACTGATCGACGACGCCGGGTTCGGCAACGCGGGCACGTTCGGCGGGCCGATTGACACCCCGAACTACACGCGGATGGCAGAAGGCGGGCTGCGGTACAACCGGTTCCATGTCACCGCGCTGTGCTCGCCGACCCGGGCCGCGCTGCTGACCGGGCGGAATAACCATGCGGTCGGGTTCGGCTCGGTGGGTGAGTTCTCCAGCGGCTTCCCGGGCTATACGGCGACGGTTCCGCGTGATTGCACGCCGTGGCCGAGGATCCTGGCGGAGAACGGGTACAGCACCGCGGCGTTCGGCAAGTGGCACCTGACCCCTGATGGCCAGCAGGGCCCGGCCGGGCCGTTCGGGCGGTGGCCGAACGGGTGGGGCTTTGACTATTTCTACGGCTTCCTGGGCGGGGATGCCGGGCAGTGGGACCCCTGCCTGGCCGAGAACCAGAAGATCATCGGCACCCCCGCGGGCTTCTACGACGAGGAGAACCCGTACTACCTGCCCGATGCCATGGCCGGTAAGACCATCGAGTGGCTGCACGGGGTCCGGGCGCAGGACGCCCGCAAGCCGTTCTTCGCCTACTTCTCCACCGGGTGCAGCCACGCCCCGCACCATGTGGCCCAGCAATGGGCGGATAAGTACAAGGGCAAGTTCGACCAGGGCTGGGACCGCCTTCGCGAGGAGATCTTCGCCCGGCAGAAGGACCTGGGCGTGATCCCCGCCGACGCGGAGCTGACGGCGCGGGATGCGGCGTTCCCCGCCTGGGATGACGTCCCGGGCAAGCTCAAGCCCTACTACGCCCGCCAGATGGAGGTCTACGCCGGGTACTCGGAGAACGCCGACTACAACGTCGGCCGGGTCATCCACGCGATCGACGAGCTCGGCGAGCTGGACAACACGCTGATCATCTGGATCTGGGGTGATAACGGCGCCAGCATGGAGGGCACGATCACCGGCTCGTTCAACGAGATGACGATGCAGAACGGCATCCCGCTGACCGATGAGATGCAGCTGCAGCTGGCCGAGCGGTACGGCGGCATCGGCGCCT
>JBKQQQ010000992.1:0-4220 GCA_052144275.1 Streptosporangiaceae bacterium | reverse complement strand
GCTGCGACGTGAGGTCGCACGTGGTGAGTGAGAGCGTCGAAGGAGGCTGGCTGATGCCAGGGACGTAATCCGGGCAGTGTCCAGGCCCGTCCCCGCCCTGACATGCGTTGCTGGGTCCTGCCCGGCTGGGTGTGGAGCTCAGGGGAAAGCCCGAGGGCCCCGTTCCGTCCGGGGTCACAGGCGAGGGGAAGGCTGGCGTGGGGTGAACGACAGTGAACCCTTGCTGATGCCTCGTAATCATCACATCCTGGGACGGGTCGCAGTCCAGGGTGACAGGGGCTGGCCGCTGAGATGCGGCAGGCGGCGGCCGGGGACGATCACCGGCCGTGCGGGCACCGCCGCCCCCGGGGTACAGAGGGCACCCAGATCCAGCCGGGTCTCACGCGTGCGGAACACGGAAAACCTGTCCGGGTCCGCGCCGCTGACTGGCGGCGCGGTAGGCCGACCGTAAGGGGGGCGGAAGTCCCGGGCAGGAAGGGATGCCCAAGAAGCGAATGCCGGCTGCCGAAAGGCGGCAGGAAAGCGAGACAGCATGACCGGCCTCTCCGCCGGCCGTCTCGTATAACTGGCCGGATACCGGGCCTGGTGCCCGGGCGCGGAAGCGCGCTGACGTGGGCAGGTGAGCCGGTGAAGACAAGTAGCCGGAAACGCTGGAACCGAAGGGCAAGTTAGGCGCGATGACGGGTTACAGCTTCTCCACCCCGGTATGGGATGGCGGCACCTGGGTCACCCCCGCGGTGGCCGAGGTTGCGGTGGCCCGCAAAGTGAACGGACCGGAGGACCAGCCCCGCAAGCAGGACGCACCCGCCGGGTGGGACAAGATCGACTGGCGGGAGCATGAGGGGCAGGTACGGCGGCTACGGCAGCGGATCTTCAAGGCGGCGCAGGAGCAGGATTGGCCCAAGGTCAGGAACCTGCAGAAGCTGATGCTGCGGAGCCGGTCGAACACGCTGGTCAGCGTGCGGCAGGTGACGCAGCGCAACGCTGGGCGCAAGACCGCCGGGATCGACGGGGAGGTCGCTTTGACTCCCGAGGCCAGGGCGGATGTGGCGGTGCGGGTGCACCAGTCCATCTCGTCGTGGCGTCCCCGCGCGGTCAGGCGCGTGTACGTACCGAAGGCATCAAACCGTGCGAAGCTTCGTCCGCTCGGAATTCCTGTGATCTTGGATCGGTGTCACCAGAACCGGGTCAAGAACGCGCTGGAGCCCGAGTGGGAGGCCCGGTTCGAGCCCCGATCGTATGGGTTCCGGCCGGGCCGCGGCTGCCATGACGCGATCGCAGCGATCTACAACGTGTGCAAAGGCCCGATGGCCAGCCGCGTATGGGCGCTGGACGCCGACTTGGCCGCGGCGTTCGACCGCATCGATCATGATCGTCTTCTCGCTGCTATCGGGTCGTTCCCGGCCAGGGACATGATCTCCGGCTGGCTGAAGGCGGGCGTGTTCGAGGCGGGCAAGGGGTTCGCGCCCACCGGGGAGGGAACCCCGCAGGGCGGTGTGATTTCACCGTGCCTGCTGAACGTCGCGCTGCACGGGCTGGAGGAGGCCGCCGGGGTCCGCTACCGGACCTCCGGCACGCATGCCGGGGAGGCCATGCCTGGTTCCCCGGTCGCGGTCAGGTACGCCGACGACATGGTCGTGCTCTGCCCCAGCCAGGAGCAGGCCGTCCAGGTCAAGGCGCGGCTGGCGGAGTGGCTGGCGCCCCGGGGCCTGGCCTTCAACGAGGACAAGACGCGGATCGTCCGCCTCAGCGAGGGCTTTGATTTCCTCGGGTTCAACATCCGCCGCTACCGCTCCAAGCTGCTGATCAAGCCGTCCAAGGCGGCCATCAGGCGGCTCCGGGAACGGCTCGCGTCCGAGACGCGCACCCTGCGCGGCGGCAACGCGATGGCGGTCATCGCCGCGCTCAACCCCGTCATCCGGGGATGGGCGGCCTACTACCGGACAGTGGTGTCGACCAGGACGTTCACCGCCCTGGACGACTACCTGTGGAAACTCACCTACAAGTGGGCCACATGGCGCCACGCGGACAAGCCGAAACGCTGGATCGTCGGCCGGTACTTCGGCAAGTTCAACAAGTTCAGGAACGACCGCTGGGTATTCGGCGACCGCGACAGCGGCGCCTGCCTGGTCAAGTTCTCCTGGACTGGCATTGTCCGGCACGTGCCGGTGAAGGGCCGGGCATCTCCGGATGACCCCGCCCTGGCCGCGTACTGGGCCGAACGGCGGCAGCGGGTCAAGCCCCCGCTGGACAGATACACCCTGCGCCTGCTCGCCAGGCAGGACGGGCGCTGTCCGCTGTGCGGGGACCACCTGCTGACCGCCGACCAGCCACCCCAGTCCCCGGAGCAGTGGGAACGGTGGTGGTTGCAGGTCACCCGCCAGGCGATAGCGGCCAGCTACCTCGCCCACCACGGGAGGCCCGGTTCACCGGACGGTGACCAGACCCGCCTCGTCCATGCTTCCTGCCAGCGCGGGCTCCACGCCCGCCAGCGCAGGAAACCAGCGCTTCAGCCAGCGACGCCCTCGAGGCTTGCTTGAGCCGTGTGCGGGGACCGACCCGCACGCACGGTTCTTAGGGGAGGGCGGCGCAGCAATGCGCCGCCCTTACCCGGCGGTGTCCCCGCCTGCGAGGATGCGGCCGCTCAGTCTAATCAGGCCGTCCGCCTGGCCCTGCGGGGCAGGACCGGCAGCGGCTGACAGCGGATTGGCGGGAGCTGGCCGCGGTGGTCCCCATCGGGTGAGCGAGGCCGCTCGCGGGCCCGGCCGGGCCGGCGGTCACGTGCTGGTCACCATGGCAAGGTGGGCTTAGGCGGTAGCGAGCGCGTCGTCGCCAAGCTCGGCCAGGATGTGGCAGGCCTGGCGGAGGATCTTGCGGGCCTCGGACAGCGCGGCGCGCTTGCTGTTCTTGCGGTCCTTGACCTGGGCGTAGTAGCGGTGGTCGGGGGCCGAGGACCGGGCGTGGGTCTTGCCGGCCTCGTAGACCGCCCAGCGCAGCACCGGCGGTCCCTGCCGGGACAGCCGCCCGGGCGGGCCCTTGCGGTCGGAGGAGGAGACGGTGATGTCCAGCCCGGCGAACCGGACCGCCTTGCGGGAGGAGGAGAACCGGCCTTCCCCGGCCAGCCAGCACGTCATCGCCAGCGCGGTGACCGGCCCGACCCCGTACAGCCGGCTGGCGAGCACCTTGGCGCCGGTCAGGTGCCGGGCGGCGTCCAGCAGCTGGTGCCGTACCACGTGCATCCGGGCCTCCAGGGCCTCGGTCACCTCCAGCGCGGTGGCCACCTGCAGTTGCCCGACCGGGGACAGGCAGCCGGCCGCTGCCGCCCGCAGCGCGGCGACGCCCTGCTCGGTGCGCAGCGTGCCCTCGCCCAGGGCCGGGGCGCCCTGGTGGAACAGCACCGCGTGGATGCGCTGCACCCAGGCCGTGTGCTCGCGGCGCAGATCATTGCAGGTCTCCAGCAGCGCCCGGCACTCCAGGATGTGGCCGGGCGGGATCCAGCACTCCGGCAGCCGGCCCTCGGCCAGCAGCATCCGAAGGTGCCGACTGTCGGTCTTATCGGTCTTGGCGTGCCGCTTGCGGCCGCGGGCGAACGCGGTGTCGGCCGGCTCGGCCAGATGCGCCGCGATCCCGGCCGCGGCCAGCTCCCCGGTGACGTACCGCCACCCGGCGCACCCCTCGACCGCGAACGCGACGTCCTCGCGGCCGGCGAACCGGGCCAGCCAGGCGCGCAGGTGCGCCCGGTCGGCCGGGGCGATCTGACCGCGCTGCACCTGCCCGGTCACGGTGTCGAGGTAGTCGAAGGTGATCTGCTTCCGGTGGATATCCAGCCCGCCTACGATGGGCATCGGGACCTCCTCAAGCTCCGGAGGGACGCACGCACGCGCCCTCCATGCGAATTGCCTACGCGGTCCATCCTGACGCGCGTCTGAGCTGGGGAGGTCTCCCGGCACCCCCGGCCGCGGCCTGGAGCTCAGTCCGGCCCGATGCATGTCATCTAATCGGCAGCGGCCTGGTCCTGACCGTGATGCTCGCAGTCGTCGCGGTGGCTTCCGGCCGGCTGACGGGTGCCGGCGCGGCCTCCGTGACCTGGCTTGGATCTGGCCCGGCCGGACGGCTGCTAACAGGCCTGGTGCAAGTGGCGTTCGTGGCCGCGACCGCCGGGGCCGTCGCCGTCGCCCTGTGGCACCGCCGGTTCCGCCTGCTGGCAGGCCTGGCGGCCG
>JBKQQQ010000991.1:0-2627 GCA_052144275.1 Streptosporangiaceae bacterium | reverse complement strand
CTTCGCCGTCGGGCTGAGCGCGGTCCTGATCGCCGTCACCTACGGCATCCAGCCCTACGGCGGGCACACGATGGGCTGGACGAATCCGTGGGTGCTCACCGGGCTGATCGGCGGCGTCGCCCTGCTGATCGTGTTCGGGTTCGCCGAGACCAGGATCCCCGAGCCGATGTTCCAGCTCAGCCTGTTCCGCATCCGGGCCTTCACGGCCGGCAACCTCGCGGGCCTGGCCGTGTCGATCGCCCGGGGCGGCCTGCAGTTCATGCTCATCATCTGGCTACAGGGCATCTGGCTGCCGCTGCACGGCTACGACTACACCGACACCCCGCTGTGGGCGGGCATCTTCCTGCTGCCCCTCACCGCCGGGTTCCTCATCTCGGGACCGGTCGCGGGGCTCCTGTCCGACCGGTTCGGTTCCCGCGGCATCGCCACCGCCGGGCTGGCGGTCTTCGGCGGCAGCTTCATCGGCTTGATGCTGCTGCCCGTCGACTTCCCTTACCCGGCCTTCGCGCTGCTCATCGCCGCGAACGGGATCGGCAGCGGGATGTTCGCCGCGCCCAACTCCTCCTCGATCATGGGCAGCGTCCCGGCCCGGCAGCGCGGCGCGGCCTCGGGCATGCGCTCGACGTTCCAGAACTCCGGCACGGCGGTGTCCATCGGGGTGTTCTTCTCGGTCATGATCGCCGGGCTGGCCAGCAGCCTGCCCAAGACGCTGGCCAGCGGCCTGCAGCACCAGGGCGTGCCGTCCGCCGTCGCCCACCAGATCGGCTCCTTGCCGCCGGTGTCTTCGCTGTTCGCGGCGGTCCTGGGCGTGAACCCGCTGGGCCACCTGCTGGCGGCCCGCGGCGTGCTGGCCGCCCTCCCGGCCACGGCCCAGGCGACCATCACCGGCCGGGAGTTCTTCCCCGAGCTGATCTCCGGGCCCTTCCAGGACGGCCTGGTCGTGGTGTTCGCCGTGGCTACCGGCCTGACCGTGCTGGCGGCCCTGGCGTCCGCCCTGCGCGGCGGGCGGTACGTCCCCCCGCCAGACCCGGCCAAGGAGCCGGAGCCCGGCCAGCAGCGGGAGACCCCGGCGAAACCAGTTTGAGCTTCCAGCCAGTGGAAGGTGCACAGTCTTCCTCATGAGCACAACCGCCGAGCTGTTCACCATCGGGCAGCTGGCCAGGCGCACCGGCGTGCCGGCCCGGACCATCCGGTTCTGGTCCGACGCGGGCCTGGTGCCGCCCGCGGCCAGGTCCGGCAGCGGATACCGGCTCTACGACGCCGACGCGGTGGCCCGGCTCGACCTGGTCCGGACGCTGCGCGAGCTCGGGCTCGGCCTGGACGTGGTGCAGGCGGTCTTGTCCCGCGCCTGCACGGTGGCCGAGGTCGCGGCGGCGCACGTCGCCCTGCTCGACGCGCAGATCCGGACGCTGCGGCTCCGCCGCGCGGTGCTCAGCACGGTCGCCAGGGGTGGCCACACGATTGAGGAGACGCTCATCATGCACAAGCTGGCCAGGCTGTCCGCCCAGGAGCGGCAGCGGATCATCGACGACTTCGTGGACGACATCTTCGCGGGCACCGACCCGGACGCGCCCGCGGCGGGCATCGCGCGCGGCATGCGGCGGCTGCCCGCCGACCTGCCAGACGATCCGGCGCCCGAGCAGGTGAACGCCTGGGTCGAGCTCGCCGAACTCGTCGCCAGCGAGGACTTCCGGCAGCGAGCCCGGTCCATGGTGCTGGCCGCCCAGGCCCAAACCGCCGACCAGGCGGCCCAGGGCGCCCGCCAGCCCGAGGACACGAGCCAGCCCGAGGACACGAGCCAGGTTGACTACCAGGCCGTCGCCGAGCAGGCCGGCCAGGTTGCGGCGCAGGGGATCGCCCCCGGCTCGCCCGAGGGCAAGGCGGTCCTGGACCGCATCGTCGCGCCCGGCACCCCGGCCGCGCAGCGGGCCCGCCTGCTCGAGCAGCTCGAGACGTTCACCGACGCCCGGGTGGAGAGGTACTGGCAGCTGCTGGCCATCATCAACGGCCAGCCGGTGCCGCCGTTCGTGGTGCCCGGCTTCGAGTGGCTGATCGCCGCCCTCCGCGCCGACCTCAGCTGACTACCGAGGCGAAAGCGAAAACTACCTGGGCGAAAGCCGGCCGGCCGGCGGTCGGCCTTGGCCGAGGCCTTCCCCGTGCCTTGGCCGTCCGGGCCACGCCGCTCCACCTCCCTTAGAATGTCAGTGCGATGTGATACTTTTAGGCTGTCCGCAAGAGCCAGGCGGGCATCTGCACCATCTAGCACGGAACCGCGGCAGGGCATGCCGTGGCTGCGCGGGGAGGCTTCCGGGATGCCGGGCCGGTGAACCGCGAACCGACAGCGCGACCGCACGTCGCGGCTGGAATCCCCGCCTTTCAGGGCGGCGGAGGATGCCAAAATGGCGTGGTGGACGAGCCGGAGATCAGGATCAGACCGGTCAACGAAGGCGACCGCCCCATGCTCGCCTGGCTCGTCGCCGAACTGTGGGGGTCGGAACTGGTCGCCGTGCACGGCACCGTGCTGCGGCCCGGCGAGCTGCCCGGGTTCATCGCCGAACGATCCCGCCGGGTGGTCGGCCTGCTCACCTACCAGCTGGTGGGCGACACGCTCGAGATCGTCACGCTCA
>JBKQQQ010000990.1:0-5648 GCA_052144275.1 Streptosporangiaceae bacterium | reverse complement strand
CGGAGCTGGTCACCTGGTGGGTGCCCGCGGCGCTGGCCGAAGGCACCGACCTCGGTAAGAGCGAGCTGTTGCAGGGCGGGGTCCGGGGGCACCTGTCCCGGCGCAAGGGCGCCCGGGTGGATCACGTGCTGGAGCAGGTCACCGCCCGGCATCCCAGCAGCGGCGAAGCGAAGCTGCTGGGCGTGGGCAAGTCGGCGGCGATGCTGGTCATGTACGTGGCCGCTCGGGATGCCTCGGGCGGCCCGGTGCTGGTCCTGGAGGTCGTGATGCCCGGTGACCGGCACGAGCTCGAGGACGCCTACCAGGTCGGCTGAGAACAGTCCAAGATTCCCTAGCCTGACCGCTTGACTAAGCAAGTGATATCGTCGTACCTTGAAAGGACTTGCTTAGTCAACTGGCCAAGCAAGCCGGTATCTACAAGGAGTTGCCAATGGCTCTTCAAGGTCCGATCCCGGTGGAGTCCGGCGTGGTGTTCCCCTCCGGCGCGTACGCGGCTGGCGCGTTCGAGCCGGTACGGAACTTCGACGCCTCCACCGGGGAGAAATTCGTCCAATCCAACGACAAGACCACCGGGCAGCCGCTGTGGGTGATCGAGGTCATCGACCCCGACCCCTAGGCACGCACCCGGGCGGTCAAGGTCAAGATCGCCGCCCAGGCCCAGCCGGTCATCCCGGCCGGGCCGCCCGGGTCGCCGTTCGTCCCGGTGGAGTTCACCGGGCTGACGGTCACGCCGTACGTCAACCAGGCGGGGCGGCTGGCCTACTCAATCAAGGCCACCGGCATCCGGGCGCCCGGCCGGGGCCGTCCCGGCGGAGAGGTCAGGGAGGTAGCGGCATGAAAAGCGGCGGCGGGTCGTCCGCACACGTCGGCATGTACGTCGGCGAGGACTGGCAGACGTTCCTGAGCACGTACGAGGACCACACTCCGATCCTGGACGTCACGTGCGGGTCAGCCAGGGTGTCGCTGTCCGTCGCCGACCGCAAGACCGGCGCGGCGGCGGTGGAGTTCGCCCGGGACCTGGCCGGCAAGGCGGCCAGGTTCGCCGCCGAGGTCGAGCGGCTGCACGCCCGGGAACACGACGGCGACAGCGAGGCCTGCACGGCCTGCCAGAGCCGCAGGGACGGTGAGGCGGCCTGATGGTAACCGCGGGTGGGGCGGCAGGAACGGGCATTCCTGCCGCCCCGGGTGTCTCCCCCTGCTGGCGCATGCGGAGAGGAGCCGATTCTAATGCCGCGCGGTAGGAACTGGGTCACGGGCGAGCAGCTCGCCCAGGTCGACAACCGCGACCCGTTCGCCGCCCCGGTATGGCGGTCCCCCGTGTACCGCACGCCGGAACCAGTCATCTTCGTCGTCCAGCTGCTCCGGCTCATGTGGCGGCTGCTGTGGTTCGCGCTTACCCACCCGCTGCTGGATGCCATCGCAACGCTAGTCGTGGTGACCTGGCTGGGCCTGGGCTGGCCTGGCGTCGCTGGCCTGGCACTGGCGGCGGTGGCGGGCTTGGCCGGGCTGCGGGTGATCCAGCCGTCGTGGTTCGCCCGGTTCGTGGCGATGCCGGTGCGGGACTGGGGGCGGTGGTGCTTCTACCGGCGCCGGTGGAAGGCCGCGATGACCCTGGCCGGGCTCGCGCCGGACTACCGTGGGCAGCCGATGCTCCCGGTCCTGGATCGGGTGCACAAGGCCGGGGCGGTGGACCTGGTGCGGGTGGGCCTGGTGACCGGGCAGGCCCCGGCCGACTTTGCTGACCGGTCGGAGAACCTGGCGCACGCGTTCGGCGCGCGGCTGTGCCGGGTCCGCGACATCGCGCCCGGCGTGCTGCTGCTGGAGCTAGTCCGCGCCGATACCCTCGCCGACCCGATCCCCGCGCTGCCCATCACCGGGGAGGTAGACCTGGTGAGGCTGCCGGTGGGCAGGTGCGAGGACGGGACGCCCTGGCGGCTGCGGCTGGTCTCCACGCACGTGCTGATCGCAGGGGCCACCGGGTCGGGGAAGGGCTCGGTGATCTGGTCGCTGATCCGGGCGCTGCTGCCCGCCATCGCCTCGGGGTGGGTGCAGGTGTGGGCGCTGGATCCCAAGCGGATGGAGCTGTCGTTCGGCGGGGCGCTGTTCCACCGGTACGCCTGCCAGGCCAACGCCATGGTCGAGCTGCTGGAGGCCGCTGTCGCTGAGATGCACGACCGGGCGGAGCAGTTCGGCGGCCGGACCCGCACTTTCACCCCCTCCACCGCGTTCCCGTTCCTGGTCCTATTCGTGGATGAGCTGGCGTTCCTGACCGCTTACCAGCCCGAACGCGACCTGCGGAAGCGCGCCGAGGCCGCGATCGCGACCCTGACCAGCCAGGGCCGGTCGGTCGGGGTGTGCGTGGTCGGCGCGCTGCAAGATCCGCGCAAGGACGTGATCAGCCTGCGGAACCTGTTCTCCACCCGCATCGCTCTGCGGCTCGATGAATCCGATCAGGTGGACATGGTGCTCGGTGACGGCGCCCGGGACCGCGGCGCCCTGGCCGACCAGATCTCCCCCATCCCCTGGACCGGCGCCGGGGTCGGCTACGTGCGACTGGAGGCCTCACCGGATCCGGTACGCGTCCGGGCCGCCTACGTCACCGACGACGACATCTGCGCCATGGCCGCGACCGTCGGATACCTGCCGGGCGGTGGCCTATGAGGGAAACCGCGTGGCGGACTGACGAACCCTGCCCGGTATGCGAGACCGGGCTGGTCCTGATCGATGACGGGAGCCCCACCCTGCGGGCGGAATGCCGCCTGTGCGGCTACGCCGGGCCATTCGATGCCGGTGACGTGGAGGGTGGCTGGTGACCGGGATAAACCGGCGGGGGACGCGGGCGGAGCGGCTGGCGATGCCGCTGGCCCGGAATGTGGTCAAGGACCTGGCCGCCGAGCACGGCGCGTGCCAGCGGCCGGTGCAGCTGCGCCGCACCGAGATCGACACCGGCTACGTCGAGCAGGTCCTCATCCCCTGCGGGCACACCCTGGCCTCGGTCTGCCCGCCCTGCGCCGAACGCGCCCGGATCCTGCGCGCCACCCAGTGCCGCGAAGGCTGGCACCTCGACCACGAACCCGTCATCGACCCCGACCCGGCCACCGGGGAGCAGAGGGCCCTGGTCACCGACCGCGCCGAGGTCCAAGCAGACCGCGACGCCCTCGCCGGGGAAGCACTCGACACCCAGGAGCTAGACGAGCGGATCGGCGAGCTGGACGAGCAGATCACAGACGCAGGGATCCGCGGGAACGTGCTCCCAGCGCGGCCGCGCCGCCACCGGTCCACCCGGCGGAGGCAGGACGCCGCGCCGCTGCCCCGCCGACCGGTCAGCAACCGGACAGTCGGCAAGACCTACACCGCCCCGGACGGCAAGACTTTCCGCCCGTCGCTGTTCGTGACGCTGACCTGCCCGTCTTATGGCCGGGTCGGCGAGGACGGAGCACCCGCCGACCCGGACACCTACGAGTATCGCCACGCCGCCCGGGACGCACTGCACTTCGCCGCGCTGTTCGACCGGTTCATCCAGAACCTGCGCCGCCTGGTCGGCTACGACCTCCAGTACTTCGCCGCCATCGAACCCCAGCGGCGGCTCGCCCCGCACGTCCACATCGCGATCCGTGGCACCATCTCCCGCGCCGAGCTCCGCGAGGTCATCGCCGCGACCTACCACCAGGTCTGGTGGCCCACCACCGAAAGGGTTAAGTACGACGGCAATCACATGCCGGTCTGGGACGAGCACACTCGCACCTACCTCGACCCGGACACGGGCGAGATCCTGCCGACCTGGGACCAGGCCCTCGACGCCATCAGCGACCAGGACGAGCCCCTGCATGTCGCCCGGTTCGGCGCCCGCTTCGACGCCCAGGGCGTGCTCGCCGGATCACGCGATGCCGGCCGGTGCATCGGCTACCTGACCAAGTACCTGACCAAGCATGTCGGCGACTGCCACCAGGCCGCCACCGACGCCCAAGCCGCTCACGCCGGGCGGCTCGCCGACGCGCTGCGGTATGAGCCGTGCTCGCCGACGTGCGCGAACTGGCTCCGCTACGGCATCCAGCCCAAGAACGCCCGGCCGGGCCTGCGGCCGGGATGCTGTAAGGGCAAGGCCCACCGCCGCGAGTACCTCGGCTACGCCGGGCGCCGCGTGCTGGTCTCCCGCAAGTGGTCCGGCAAGACGCTGGCCGACCACCGCGCCGACCGCAAGGCCTGGCTGACCGGGATGCTCGGACTTCCGGCAACCGACCCCACCCGCTACACGTGGGAACCGGTCAAACCCAGCGACCCGGACCACATGCCCAACGGCCAGCGGCTCCTGCACGTCGTCGCCGACCGCCAGAAATGGCACGCCGCGCTCACCAACGCCCGAGCTAGAGCCAGCGACGAGACCAGCCCGAATCTTTCGGCGGCCGGAACGGCGGCCTGATGGCGGCCCCGCGCGACGAGCTGCTGACCGTGGCTCAGGTACTCGCCGAACTTGGTGATGTATCGCCACGGACCTTCTACCGGTGGCGCGAGACCGGCAAGGCGCCCAGCGCCGTCCGGCTTCCCAACGGCGAGCTGCGCATCTGGCGTAGCGATCTTCGCGCGTGGCTGGATCGACTCCGAGAGGACCCTGCCGCATGAAGTCCTACGACGTGAAGTTCTGGGCTATCCGGCCCGGCAAGGCCAAGACAAGACGCACCTACGAAATCCGCTGGAAGGTCGGCCGCACGCCGCATTCCAGCACGCTCGGCAACAAGGCCCAGGCCGATAACTTCCTGTCTGATCTGCGGCAGGCCGCGCGGAACGGCGAGGCATTCGACACCGATACCGGCCTGCCCGACTCGATGATCAGGGCAACTAGCCACGGGCGGTCGTGGCTTGAGTTCTGTCTCTCCTACGTCGACATGAAATGGCCAGCAGCCGCGCCGAAAACGCGGGACGGGTTGATCGATTCTCTGGCGACAATCATCCCGGCCGTCGTCGGCGAAGAGGCCCCGGACGGCATGGATCGCGGGACGCTACGTGGCGCCTTGCGGCATTTCGCGCTGGCCCCCGCTTCGCGTGAGCTGGATTGCCCGCCAGCAGCCGCAACGGCGCTGCGGTGGCTGGAGAAGGCCTCACTTCCGGTCAGCGAGGTCGGCAAGCCCCAGCATGCTCGTGCCGTCCTCGACGCAATCTCCGTTACACAGGATGGCCGGGCCGCCAGTGCGACGACGATCGCGCGTAAGCGATCCGTCTTCGCCAATGTGATCCGGTATGCCGTCGAGTTGGAAGAGTTGCCATCGAACCCGCTCGATCGGCTGAGCTGGAAGCCCCCGAAGGTCTCCGAGGTCGTGGACCGGCGGGTTGTGGTCAACCCGCGCCAAGCCCGCGAACTGCTTACCGCCGTGAGCTACGTAGGTCAGCAACGACGCGGCCCGCACGCGAGGGGCCAGCGGCTCATGGCTCTGTACGCATGCATGTACTTCGCCGCACTACGACCCGGCGAGGCAGTCGCGCTGCGACGGCAGGACTGCTACCTGCCCGCCACCGGCTGGGGCCGTCTCACCCTGGAGAAGTCCCGGCCCGAGGTCAACCGGCGCTGGACCGACACGGCGTCAGCCCACGACGAGCGCGGACTCAAGCACCGTCCGGCGAGCGAGACACGGCGAGTGCCCATCCCGCCCGAG
>JBKQQQ010000989.1:0-4998 GCA_052144275.1 Streptosporangiaceae bacterium | reverse complement strand
TCCTCGATCGACCCGGACTGGCCGAACTGCGCCACGCCCAGCGCGGCGTGCGGCACCCGGTTGACGGTGGCCAGGAACGACAGCGTGTGCGGGTGCCCGTCCAGGACGGTGACCAGCGGGGTGGCGCGGGCCGCCGGGAACGCCTGCTCGAGGATCCACGGCTCACCGGGCGGCTGGCCCGTGCCCTGGACGCCCTGGCGGGCGCGCAGCGCGCGGAACAGCAGCCCAGGGCTGGTCACGCAGACGACGTCGGCGGGTACCCCGGCCGACTCCAGCCGCTCGGCCGCGGCCAGCGCCTCGGGCACGACCGCGCCCATCGCCGCGATGGTCACCGCAGGCTTATCCGCGCGGCGCAGCGGGTAGGCGCCGGACACGACCTGCCGGCGGCGGCGTTCCCTGGCCGCGGGGTCGGCCGGCATACCGGCCAGCTTCTGGCTGACCGGCCGGGTGGACAGCCGCAGGTAGGCCGAACTGCCGTCCGGCCGGCCCAGCCGGGCCAGGCTGGCCAGCAAGCACCATTCGGTGTCGATGGCGAAGGCCGGCTCGTAGCTCACGCAGCCCGGCTGCTCGATCCCGATCGACGGGGTGGTGATCGACTGGTGCGCGCCGCCCTCCGGCGCCAGGCTCACCCCGGACGGCGTGCCGACCAGGATCGACTGCCCGCCCGCGTAGATGCCGAACGACCACGGCTCGAGCGCGCGCTCCACGAACGGGTCGTACAGCACGCCGATCGGGAACAGCGGCTGGCCCCAGCGGCTCCAGGTCGCGCCGAGCTCGCCGAGCAGGCCGACCAGGTTGGTTTCGGCGATGCCGAGCTCGATGTGCTGCCCGGTCGGCTTCTCCCGCCAGTGCAGGATGGTCTCGGCGTCGTCGGCGAACCAGTCGGTCCGCTCCCGGGCCGACCACACGCCGACCTTGTTCACCCAGCCGCCGAGGTTGGTGCTCGAGCTGACGTCCGGGCTCACCGTCACCACCCGCCGGGCCGCCTCGGGCGCCTCCCTGGTCAGGTCGAGCAGGGCCCGGCCCAGCGCCGCCTGGGTGGTGGCCACCCCGGCCGGCGTGCGGCCGAGGTCGGGCGGGACCCGGGGCGGGGCATGCGGGGGCAGCAGCGGCCGGCGCAGCCGCCCGGCGGTCTGCTCGCACAGTGCCCCGGCCGCGCTGTCCCCGGGGGCGCGCTGCCAGGGCCGGCCCGGGTCGGTGCCCAGCTGCGCCGCGAGCTCGCCGAGCTGAGCCTCGGTGAGCAGCGCGGAGTGGTTCTGCGGGTGCCCCTCGACGGCCAGGCCGTAGCCCTTGATCGTGTAGGCCAGGATGATCGTGGGCCGGCTGTCGTCGATGGCCCCGTAGGCCTCGTCCAGGGAACTGAGGTCATGCCCGCCGAGGTTGCGGATGGCTGCCGCCAGGGCGGCATCGTCAAGGTCGGCGACGAGCCGGGCGAGCCCCTCGTCACCGGCCGGCAGCCGTCGGCGCAGCTCGTCCGGGGGGCAGCGGAGCAGCCGCTGGTATTCGGGGTTGGGCATGGCGTCGATCCGGTGCCGCAGCGCCTCCCCGCCCGGCCGGGTGAACAGCCCGGCGAGCAGCCGGCCGTACTTCAGCGTAATGACCTGCCAGCCCGCCGCGGTGAACATGCCCCGCAGCCGGTCGGCCGTCATCAGCGGGACCACCCGGTCCAGCGACTGGCGGTTCACGTCGACGACCCAGACGACCTCGCCGAGGTCGGCCACGCCGGGGTCGACGATCGCCTCCCAGACGGCGCCCTCGTCGAGTTCGGCGTCACCGAGCAGCGAGTACTGGCGGCCCGGCCCCGCGGTGCCATTCCCGCCCGGGCCGTTCCCGCTTTCGAGGTACCGGCTCAGGTAGCGGCGGGCCATCGCGCCCCAGATCGGGGCGGTCGCGCCGATGCCGACCGATCCGGTGGAGTAGTCCACCGGATCGGGATCCTTGACCCGGCTCGGATAGCTCTGCAGACCGCCGAACGCCCGCAGCGTGGGCAGGTACGACTCGTCGAGCTCGCCGAGCAGGTAGTTGATCGCGTGCAGCACGGGCGAGGCGTGTGGCTTGACCGACACCCGGTCCTCGGCGCGCAGGTGCCGGAACCACAGCGAGGTCATGATCGAGACCATCGACGCGGACGACGCCTGATGACCGCCGACCTTCAGCCCGCCGGGGTTGGGCCGGACCCGGTTCGCGTGGTGGATGATCGCCGTGGACAGCCAGAGCACCTGGCGCTCGATCTCGGCCAGCGTGTCCAGGCTCCCGGTTTCCTGCTTCAGCTCGGTCATGGCTGCATGAGAGCACGACAGCAGCCGGTGCACAACCCGTCGGCCAGCCGATTCCTATATTGAGAGCCAGTAGCAGCGCTCCTGCCCGTAGTCGGCGAAGCCGGCCCGGAGCAGGATCGGCCCGGAGGTCTCGACGCGGCCTTTCACCAGGGCCAGCGCCGCGCCATGCTCGCGGGCCAGCCGCAGCCGTTCGGCCAGCACCGCCCGGTAGCTGCCGCGCCGCCGGTACTCCCGCAGGGTGACCGCGCCCCACAGCTTGGCCACCTCGCCGCTCAGCGTGCACCCGCCGGACGAGGCGGGCTCCTGGCCGATCATGGCCACCACGCGGAAACTGGACCATGTCTCCAGGCTCTGGATCACCTCGGCGAACTCGCGGGCCAGCACGGCCCCGGTCGGCTCCCTCCGCCCCCACCCGCGCACCGTGACCATCGACGCCGCGCGGAACGTGCGCTCGTCGGCGACTAGCTCGACGCTCACCTCCGCAGGGACGTCCAGGTCCGGCAGGCCGTCGCTCAGCTCGCGGCCTAGGATCTGCACCGCGTCGATCTGCTTGCCGCCCCGGGCGCACAGTGTCTTCTCGATGTCCGGCGGCCGGGTCGCTGACGAGACCCACCAGGCCACCCCGTGCAGGCCCCACCGGCGGACGCGCGCGGCGACCTCGTCGATGACCTCGTCCGCGGGTCTTTGGGTCCGTCCCGGCCGGGACCGGGTGACCTGCGCGGCGGGGAAGACCGGGTCGAGCGCCCAGTCCGGGTAGCGGATGAGCCGGTAGTCGTCGGCCAGCACCTCGATGGCGCCGTGCGGCCGCCATTCCATCGCGATCGCCGCGTCAAGCACGCGCCTCGGTGTCCAAGAGCTCAACGCTGAAC
Organism: Streptosporangiaceae bacterium; assembly: GCA_052144275.1. Classification (GTDB taxonomy): domain Bacteria; phylum Actinomycetota; class Actinomycetes; order Streptosporangiales; family Streptosporangiaceae; genus Palsa-504. Next base: position 1,850 of record JBKQQQ010000989.1, on the reverse strand, counting down.
CTCCCGGTGGGCTTGGCGCCGTAGCCGCGGACCCGCTCCGCCCCGCCGCTGTCCTTTCTTTCTACCGAACGAGGCGCGCTGCGTGCCCTGGTTATCGTGCATGCCCGGTGACGGCGGCGCTGGCCGCGGAGGCGAGGGCGAGGGCAACGGCGAGGATGGGACGGCCGCCGCGGCCCGGACGTCAGTAGCTGAAGGTGGTCGCGCCTTCCGCTTTTACGGGCGGCGGCGGTCCGTGGCGCTGGCTACGTTCGCGACGATCACGGCGAACGGCGGGATCGCCAGCGCCACGACCGAGACGATGATCGCCGCGAGCGTCGAGAACCGGTCCAGCACCGCCCAGGACAGGACGAACATGCCGATGCAGAGGGTCATGAGCGCGAAGTACCAGCGTTTGTCGACGCGGGACGGCTGCGGACCCGCCGGTCCGTTCGGGTCTAGGTCATTACCCGCCACGAGGCTGCGATGCCCGGCCGCCGGAGGGACGAAACGTGGTCGCCTGGCCTGGCTCGGGCCGGCGCGGCGTACGGGTCTGCGGGGGTCGGCCTGGTTATGTTCATATGCATGTTCGACGAAAGCGATGTGCTGGACGGGCTGAACGAGCAGCAGCGGCGGGCGGTGACGCATCAGGGCGGGCCGCTGCTGGTGCTGGCCGGGGCGGGTACCGGGAAGACGCGGACGCTGGTGGCACGGGCGGCGTGGCTGCGCGGCGCCCAGGGCGTGCCGGCCAGCCGGATCCTGCTGCTGACGTTCACCCGGCGCGCGGCCAGCGACATGCTCGCCCGCGCGGCGGCCGGGTCAGGCTCGTCCGAGCGGATCTGCGGCGGGACGTTCCACGCCATCGCGCACAAGATCATCCGGCAGCACGCGGAGTCGTTCTCGCTGCCGCCGCAGTTCACCATCGTGGACCCGGGCGACGTCGCCGACATCCTGGACGTGCTGCGCCCGGACCATGGCCTGGCCGAGGCCGGCCAGCGGGCGCCGCGGGCGGCGGCGTGCGCGGATATCTACACCCGGTGCGTGAACACCGGGCGGCCGGTGAGCGAGGTGGTGACCGCCAGTTTCCCCTGGTGCACGCCGTTCACCGGGCAGCTGGCCGGGCTGTTCCGGGCCTACACCGCGCGTAAGCGGGCCCGGCACCTGCTGGACTTCGACGACCTGCTGCTGCTGTGGCAGGCGGCGCTGGCCGACCCGGCGGCCGGGCCGGTGCTGCGCGGCATGTTCGACGCGGTCCTGGTCGACGAGTACCAGGACGTCAACGCGGTCCAGGCCAGTATCGTGCGGCTGCTGCAGCCGGACGGGAAGCAGCTGACCTGCGTGGGTGACGACGCGCAGGCCATCTACGGGTTCCGCGGCGCCGACCCGGCGCACCTGCGGCAGCTTGTCACCGACTACCCCGGGCTGGACATCGTCCGGCTGGGCCGCAACTACCGGTCCCGGCAGCCCATCCTCGACCTGGCCAACCTCATCCGCCCGTCCGCGCCTGGCCTGGACCTGACGCTGACCGGGGACCGCGGCCCGGGGCAATCTGGGGAATCTGGGTTGGCGCCGCTGCTGGTCCGGTGCCACGACGAGGCCACCCAGGCGCGGGAGATCTGCGCCCGCGTGCTGGCCGCGCATGAGGACGGCGCCGCGCTGCGGGACCAGGCGGTGCTGGTCCGCGCCGCTCACCACAGCGACATCCTGGAAATCGAGCTCGGCGCCCGCAAGATCCCGTACGTCAAGTTCGGCGGCCTGCGGTTCACCGACACCGCCCACGTCAAGGACTTCCTCGCCACCGCGCGGATCCTGGCCAACCCCGCCGACGACCTGGCCTGGTTCCGGCTGCTGCGGCTGCACGAGGGCATCGGGCC
>JBKQQQ010000988.1:0-5524 GCA_052144275.1 Streptosporangiaceae bacterium | reverse complement strand
GGAGGAGACGAGCCATGGCCATGCCGAGCACGGATACCGACGAACTGGCCAAGTTCGGCTACAAGCAGGAACTCGACCGGTCACTCGGCCTGTTCTCCTCGTTCGCCGCGGGGTTCAGCTACATCTCGATCATGACCGGGGTGTTCGAGCTGTTCTTCTTCGGCTTCTTTTCGGGCGGCCCGGCGTTCATCTGGACCTGGCCCGCCGTGTTCGTCGGCCAGTTCCTGGTCGCACTGTGCTTCGCCGAACTCGCCGGGCAGTTCCCGCTGGCGGGCTCGGTCTACCAGTGGTCCAAGCAGATCGCCAAGCCGTTCACCGCCTTCTTCGGCGGCTGGATCCTGACCGTGGGGTCGATCGTCACGCTCGCGGCGGTGGCGGTCGCCTACCAGGTCGTCGCGCCGCTGATCTCATCGAGGTTCGAGATCATCGGCGGGCCTGCGGACATCGGCCAGGTGGCGACGCCGGGCGGCGCCAAGAACGCGCTGCTGCTGGCCGCGGTCCTGGTGGTGTTTACCACCATCATCAACATGGTCGGGGTCAAGGTCATGGCCCGGATCAACAACTTCGGCGTCGCCGCGGAGCTGATCGGCGTCACGCTGCTGATCATCCTGCTGGCCGCGCACATCCGCCGTGGCCCGGGCGTCATCCTCGACACCTTCAACCTCGGCCGGGGCTATCCGTTGGGCTACTTCGGCGCCTTCCTGGTGGCCGGGCTGATGAGCGCGTACGTGATGTACGGGTTCGATACGGCCGGGTCGCTGGCCGAGGAGACCCTCGACCCGCGGAAGAACGCCCCGCCCGCGATCCTCCGCGCGCTGGCCGCGGCCGGGCTGGCGGGCTTCCTGCTCATCTTGTTCGGCGAGATGGCCACACCGAACATCCACGCCTCGCAACTCGGTACCTCCGGGCTGCCTTACCTGGTCAAGGCCACGCTCGGCGGCCCGATCGGCAACGTGTTCCTGATCGACTCGCTGATCGCGATCACCGTGTGCAGCCTGGCCGTGCACGCCGGCGGGATCCGGATGATCTTCACGATGGGCCGCGACGGCAGGCTGCCGTTCGCATCGGCCATCGCGAAGGTGCACGGCAAGTCCAAGACGCCGCTGGTCCCCTCGCTCGTCATCGGCGTGATCACGATCTTGCTGCTGGTCCTGAACGTGGGCAACCAGCGCGCGTTCTTCGTGCTCACCTCGGTCGCGATCATCATGTTCTACATCGCCTACATGTGCGTCACCGGGCCGCTGCTGATCGCGCGGCTACGCGGGAAGTGGCCGACGCCCGAGCACGGCCGCTACTTCAACCTGGGCCGCTGGGGGCTGCCGGTGAACCTGCTGGCCGTCATCTTCCAGACCGGCGTCATGGTCAACCTGGCCTGGCCCCGCCCGGCGGTCTACGGCGCCGACAAATGGTACTTCCAGTGGGGCGCGTTCACCTTCACCGGCGTGCTAGGCCTCGTAGGCATCGTCTACTACCTGGTGAAGCTGCGCGGCAGCCAGACGACGGTGCTGGCCGAGCACCGGGCCGGTCCGGCAGTCGAGGTGGCCGTCGTCGGCGACGAGCCAGCCGGAGCCTGACCCGGTGGGGGACATCGCCGGTTTTCTCGGGTCGTTTCCCCCTTTCGACGCGGTGGGGGCGGATGACCTGGCCCGCATCGCCGCGGTGGCCGAGACCGAGGTCGTCCCGAAGGGAAAGACGATCTTCTCGCAGGGTGCCGGGCCGGTCGAGTACCTCTGGGTGGTCCGCAGCGGCTCGGTCGAGATCATCCACGACGGGCGGGTCCTCGACCTGCTCGGCCCGGGCGAGCTGTTCGGGCACGCGTCGATGATCTCCGGGCTGCCGACCGGCTTCGAGGCCCGGGCCGCCGAGGACACGGTCTGCTATCGCATCCCCGCCGACGTGATGCGCCCGCTGCTGGCCCTCCCGGACGTGCTCCGGTTCCTCGCGCGCTCGATCGTGCAGCAGGCCGTCACCACCGCGCCGGCCGGGCATTCCGGGGCAGACCCGGTGCAGAGCCGCGTCGGCACGCTGATCAGGACGCCGCCGCTGGTGTGCCAGGGCAGCGAGCCCATCCGCGAGGCGGCCAAGCGGATGACCGCCGAGGGCGCGAGCGCCGTACTGGTGCCGCACGGTAGGGCGTTCGGCATCGTGACCGATCGGGACCTGCGGTCGCGGGTGATCGCGGCGGACCTCAGCCCGGACGCGCCGGTCTCCGCGATCATGACCGAGCCCGCCTACACCGTCACCGCGGACCGGCTGGGCGGCGACGTCCTGCTCGACATGCTCGAGCGGAACGTGCATCACATCCCGGTGCTGTCCCCGTCTGGCGAGGTCCTTGGTGTGGTCGACGACGGCGACCTGGTCGCCGCCGAGGCGCGCAAGCCGCTCCTGCTGCGCCGGGCCATCGCCCTGGCGGAGAGCCCCGCCGACCTGACGGCCGTGGCGGCCGGGCTGACCCCGATGATCATCGCGCTGCACGACGCGCGGGTGGCGGCCGAGCACGTGGCGGCGGTCCGTTCGGTCGTCCTCGACGCGCTGACCCGGCGGCTGGTCGAGCTCGCCGTCCGGGACGCCGGCGACCCGCCCGTGCCGTTCACCTGGTTCGCGCTCGGCAGCCTGGCGCGGCACGAGGCGGTGCCGTCCTCTGACGTGGACAGCGCGCTGGCCTGGGGGGACGAAGGCAGCGGCCCCGAAGCGCGCGACGTGGCCGGCTACCTGAGCCGGGTGACCCTGGCGGTGGACGAGGGCCTGCGGGCGTGCGGGATGTCGCCTGATGCCCACGGCGCGAGCGCGGCCAACCCGCTGTTCGCCCGGTCGCTGGCTTCCTGGCACCGGGCGGCGCGGAGCCTGTCCGAGGATCCGACTCAGGAGAAGGCGCTGATCCTGGTGTCCGTGATCACCGACAGCCGTCCGGTGTGGAGCACCCAGGGCTCGGTCGCGACCGGGTTGTGGGAGGCTCGGCCGTACCCGGATCATCCCGACCTGCTGCGGCTGCTGGCCCGCTTCGCCCTGTCGTTCCGGCCGCCCACCGGGTTCCTGCGCGACTTCGTGGTCGAGCACTCGGGCCAGCGCCGCGGGCAGCTCGACATCAAGCACGGCGGGCTGATCCCGATCGTCGACCTCGCCCGCTGGGCCGGGATGGCGGCCGGGATCGCGAGCGCCTCGACCCTGGAGCGGCTGCGCGCGGCCGAGGCGGCCGGGACGATGGAGAGCCCGGAGGCGCGCACGCTGATGGAGGCGTTCGGCTTCATCTTCTCGCTGCGCCTTGATCATCAGGTCGAGCAGTTGCGGCGCGGCCAGGCGCCAGACGATTTCATCGACCCCAAGACACTGAACCCGCTGGCGCGCTCCTACCTGCGGGAGGCGTTCCGGGCCGTCGCGTCGGTGCAGGCGAACCTGTCGGCCGAGCTTTCCCTCGGGGTCCGCTGGGGCTGAATCGCCGTCAATCAGAGCGTGACTTTGATGGACGCCTGCTGTGGTGCCACAGGACCGCCATTAGCCGACACCAGGATGTTGTAAGTCCATCCGCGGACGAGGCCGGAAAGGACCACCGAATTGGCGGCCGGCGTCTCGGTTGCGTAGACCTGGCCATTCAGGCCGACCGCCTGGACGGTATAGCTCTCGACGGCCTTCCCGCTGACCTCCACCGCGGCCCAGGTGATCGACAGGCTCACCGATCCGGCAGCCACGCTGGCCGGCGCAGGGTAGGGCTGCGGCCCGCCCGGCGACTCATTCAGCGCGGCCCACGTGAGAGGCCCCACGATGCCGTCCACAGACAGTGCGTGACCGGCCTGGAACGCCTTGACGGCCGCGAGCGTGACAGGCCCGAAATCGCCGTCCACGGCCAGCGTCGCGCCCCAGACGTTGAGCCGCGTCTGTAGCGTCTCGACGGCCGCTTCGGTGTCCCCTTCCTGTAGCGTCGGCTCGGTACCCGCCGGCGCCCCGGTAGTGACCTGGCTCTCGAAGTCCGCCGCTGTCCCGCGATAGGCGTTAAAGTCAACCCCGGCGACTCCGTTCAGGGTCGCGTTATCGGTGTACTGCCAGATAACAGGCGTCATGCCACCGTAGGAGTCCCAGCCAGGCCCCGAGTCGCTATAGCTGGTGTAATCAGACGAGACGAGCAATAGCCCCAGCTCGATTAGCGGGGCCAGCGAAGGGCTGCCGAGGTCTGCCCAGTACCACCTGGGAAGATACAGCAGATTGATAACCCCGCCAAGCGCCCGGTACTGGCTGACGAAAGCCACGACGTCGGTCACGGAAGGGGTAGAAGTAACACCGTTTAGGGTTTCGGTCTCTACGTCCAGCATCAGCGGCGTCGAGCCGGCTACCGAAAAGGCGTGGTCCGCCTGGGCCGCCCCGTTTCCTTCCTGCAGGAAGTGATACGCGCAGAAAAACGCGCCAGCGTCTTTAGCGCGGATCTTCGCCGGGCCGTAGTCGGGATTGGTGTAGCCCGTCCCTTCGGTTGCCTTGACCATGGCGATAGGGGCGCCGGAAAAGCTAACCCCTGCCTGGAAGCTGGCAACGTCAGGATAGAAAATGGTCATAGTGCCCTTTCCTTTCACGAGCCCATGCCGACCGGTCACCTAATCAGAGCACGATCTCGGTCACTTGATACAGTGCCGGCCCGACAGTGCCGGCCCCGCGCAGACGTGTCTCCGCTGGGGCTGACCCGGACCGAGATGTCAGCGCTGGCGGCGAGTCCATTCCCTGGCCAGCAGCTCGTAGGAGCGGACCCGGTCGGCGTGGTCGTGGGTGATGGTGGTGATGATCAGCTCGTCGGCGCCGGTCGCCTCCTTAAGCTGCTCGAGCCGGTCGGCGACCGGGCTCAGGCCGCGGCGCGGACCGCGGCGACCGGGGTGTAGTGGGAGGCGTCGCCTTTGACGGAGTAGCTCGGCCTGCCGTCGAGGCCGACTGGGATGTCACCGGCCACGGTGACGCGGTTCAGCCGCCGGGGCGCGTCGTCGTAATTGTCGATCGCGTAGTGCTGAGTGATCCGGTTGTCGAACAGCACCAGCTGGCCCGGCTCCCAGGAGACCCGCAGGATGTTCTCCGGCCGGGTCACGTAGTGCTGCAGCAGCCGCAGGATGTCCGTGGACTCCCCCTTGGACAACCCGACGATGCGCTGCGCGAACCCGCCGATGAACAGGCCCCGCTCACCGGTCAGCGGATGCACCCGGACCACCGGATGGGCGGTCTCGTACTTGGTCGAGATGAAGATGGCGCGCCGCTCTCGTTCGGTTTCGTTCAGGCTCTCCGGCGGCACCGCGTAGTCGTAGTCGTTGGTGTGCACCGCCCACAAGGTGTCCGCGAAGGCGCGCAGCGGCTCGGGCAGGTCGCGATAGGCGGCGCCGGCGTTGGCGATCAGCGTCTCCCCGCCGTAGGGCGGGACGATGATGCTGCGCAGCGTGCTGGCCTGCGGGGGGTTGAGCACGAAGGTCACGTCGGTGTGCCAGTAGTTGACGCTGCCGTCCTCGCTGTCGACCGGCAGGACGTTCGGCTCGCCGTCGACGGCGGGCACGGTCGGGTG
>JBKQQQ010000987.1:0-4989 GCA_052144275.1 Streptosporangiaceae bacterium | reverse complement strand
GGATGGTGGCGCTGGCCAAGGCCAGTTCGCTGGCGGCGGCGATAATCGCCGGCCTCGCGGCGGGTTTCGACATCTACCTGAGCGGCACGCTGAACGCTAGCGTGCCGCGCCAGGACGCCGTCACCGCGGTCGTGACGTTCGTCGCAGCCATCCTGCTCATGTGCGCCGCGCTGTTCCTCGAGTACAGCTGCCGGGTGCCTGAGGGGCCCGACCGCGACCAGTAAGAGGGGTCGGCCCCGTAGCGTCGGTGGCCCGGCTAAACCTGCCTGGCTAGCACCGCTTCCGGCGGTGCCGCTTCCGGCGGAGCTGGCCGCCACCAAGCGCGGCCGCGGGAGGCGGATGAGCGGCACCGAGGCAGGCACCACGGACCGTTCGGGATAACGCCTTTGATTTTCCGGCGGATCGGCTGCGGCGGCCTCTCGGAAGCAGCTTCAACACCGGCTCCTGAACAACGGAACTAGTCGTCACCGGGCGCCGGACCCGCCGGGTGTCCGGCGCCCTTTTTGTCATGGCTATCCTGGTCATCGCACCACCCGACGTCCGGTACCCGCCGAGGACTGGAACGAGTTGACATCCTCCGCTGCCTTGAAGGACAGGGATTCCAGCCGCGACCTATGGTCGCGCTGTCGGTTCGCAATTCACCGGCCCGGGATCCCGGAAGCCTCCCCGCGCAGCCACGGCATGCCCCGCCGCGGTTCCGCACCAGGTGGTGCAGGTGCCCGCCTGGCTCTTGCGGACAGCTTTAAAGTATCACTTCGCACTGACATTCTAAGGGAGGTGGAGCGGCGTTTCCTCATCGGCCTGAAGGCCGGGGTCTGGTCGCCGTAATCCCGATGAACCCTGATATGGACTCCCATCCCGGGGCTTCGGGATCCGATCCGGCCGCCGGGCACCCGGCCAGGCTCGCGGTCGGCATCGTCGGCGCCGGGAGAGCGGGCACCGCGCTCGGCGTGGCGCTCGCCCGCGCCGGACACCAGGTCGTGGCCGCGTCCGCCGTGTCGGACGCCTCGCTGCGCCGGGCGCACACGAACTTCCCTGGCGCGGTCATCACCGACCCCGGCCAGGTTATCCGCCACGCCGACCTGGCCCTGCTGACCGTGCCCGACGACGCGCTGCCCGGCCTGATCGCCGGGCTGGCGGCGACGGGAGCGCCGCTGGAGGGCCGCATGCTGGCCCACGCGAGCGGGCGTTACGGCGTGACGGTGCTCGAGGAGGCCGTGCGCCAGGGTGCGCTGCCGATGGCGCTGCACCCGGTGATGACGTTCACCGGCCGCAGCGACGACGTCGACCGGCTCAGGGGAACCTGCTTCGGGGTGACCGCGCCCGAGGTGCTCAGGCCCGCGGCCGAGGGACTGGTGATCGAGATGGGCGGAGAGCCCGTCTTCATCCCCGAGGAGCACCGCGATCTGTACCACGCGGCGCTCGCCAGCGCCGCCAACCACCTGGTCACGCTCGTCGCGCAGGCCGCGGACCTGCTCAGGACGGCCGGAGTGGCGGAGCCCGCGCGCCTGCTCGGGCCGCTGCTCTCCGCGTCCCTGGACAACGCGCTGCGATTCGGCGACGCGGGCCTGACCGGTCCGGTCGCCCGCGGTGACGCGGCGACCGTGGCCGCGCACGTCGCCGCGCTCGAGGCCGCGGCGGGTACCTCAGCCGCCGCCGCGGCGGGCGCGTCGACGGCCGCGGTGGCCGCCTACGTCGCCATGGCCCGGCTGACCGCGGATCGCGCGCTCGCGGCCGGGCTGCTCAAGCCGGCCGACGCGGAACGCCTGCTCGACGTGCTCGGCGGCCGCCCATGAGCGACAGGCCGCCGCCCGCCTCGCCGCCGCCGCTCGTCCGGATGAGGGCCGAACTCGCCGCCGCGCGGGCCGCGCTGGACCCGAGTACCGGGCCCGTCGTCCTGGTGCCGACCATGGGGGCCCTGCACGCCGGCCACGAGCGGCTGCTGCGCGCGGCCCGCACGCTGGCCGGGCCACGGGGGAGCGTCGTCGTCTCGCTCTTCGTCAACCCGCTCCAGTTCGGGCCGAACGAAGATCTCGACCGCTACCCGCGGACCCTGGAGGAGGACCTGGCCATGTGCGCCCGGGAGGGGGCGCGGCTGGTCTTCGCCCCCTCGGCGGCCGAGATGTATCCCGGGGGTAAGCCGGAGGTGACCGTTGATCCGGGGCCAGCCGGCCAGCTCTTCGAGGGCGAGTTCCGGCCGGGCTTCTTCGGCGGCGTGCTGACCGTGGTGCTCAAGCTGCTGCACCTGACCCGGCCGGCCATCGCGGTGTTCGGCCAGAAGGACGCGCAGCAGCTCACGCTCGTCCGAAGGATGGTGACCGACCTGAACCTGGACGTGGTGATCGAGCCCGTGCCGACCGTGCGTGACGCCGACGGGCTCGCGACCTCGAGCAGGAACCGCTACCTGTCCCCGGCCGACCGGGCGGTGGCGCTCGCGCTGCCGGGGGCGCTGCGCGCCGGTCAGGCCAGGGCCGCGGAGGGTTTCGCGGACGCGGCCGCCGTGCTCGCCGCCGCCCGTGACGCGCTGCGCGCCGAACCCGCGCTGGTGGTCGACTATGTCGCGGTGGTTGACCCGGGTACGTTCGGCCCGGCCGAGCCCGGACCCGCTCTGCTGGTGGCGGCGGCCAGGGCGGGCGGCACGCGGCTGATCGACAACGTGCCTGTCGTGCTCGCGGCGGAGGTCGCCGCCGAGGGCATTCTCCGCGATGCTGCCACGGAAGGGCCGGGCGCCGATGCTGCTCACCATTGACATCGGGAACACGAACACCGTTCTCGGGATATTCGACGGGGACCGGGTGATCGAGCACTGGCGGATCGCCACCGTCCCTGACCGCACCGCCGACGAGCTCGCCGTCGTGCTGCGCGGCCTGCTCATCGGTAGCAGCGCGTTTACGGAAAGGGATATTGCCGGTATATCCCTGTGCTCGACGGTGCCCTCGGTGCTGCACGAGATGAGAGAGATGTGCCGGCGCTATTACGGTGACCTGGAAACGGTCATCGTCGAGCCGGGCGTAAAGACCGGGGTCCCGGTCCGGACCGACAACCCCAAGGAAGTGGGCAGCGACCGGATCATGAACTCGCTCGCGGCCGTGCACCTTTACGGCGGCCCGGCGATTGTCGTGGATTTCGGAACGTCCACGAACTTCGACGCGGTGAGCGCGCGCGGCGAGTTCGTCGGCGGCGCACTTGCGCCGGGAATCGAGATATCCGTTGATGCGCTGTCCCGCCGGGCCGCGCAGTTGCTTAAGGTGGAGCTGACTAGGCCACCGCGCGTCATCGGTAAGAATACGGTGGAGTCCCTGCAATCGGGCATCATCTACGGCTTCGCCGCGCAGGTCGAGGGAATTACCCGGCGGATGGCGCGCGAACTGTCGCCCGATGACCCGCGCGCGGTCACCACTATCGCCACCGGAGGCCTGGCGCCGCTCGTTATCGACGAGGTCAGCGTCATTGACGCATACGAGCCCTGGCTCACCCTGATCGGCTTGCGCCTGGTCTACGAAAGGAACGCGGGCCAGGCGACCTCACCCGGCCTGAAGTGACCCTCAGCGACGTTGAGGGGGCTTTTTTGGGACTTTCAGGAACTCTTGGGGCTTCGGGGTTTTGTGGGTTTTGGGGGTTTTGAGGGCTTTGGGGGCTCAGCCGATCCGGACGGCGCCGACGTAAGCGCTCCAGTAGACCGGTTCGACCTTGACCGTCTCGCCGAAGTCAGGCGCGTCGATCATCATTCCGTCGCCGAGGTAAATCCCGACGTGGCTGATGTCGGAGAAGAAGAAGACGAGATCGCCGGGCTCCAAGTCGTTGCGGGCCACGTGCATGCCTGAGTTCCACAAGCTGCCGGTGTAGTGCGGCAGCGCGATGCCTTCCTGTGCGTACGCCCACACGACCAGCCCGGAGCAGTCGAATTCCCCGGGACCCGCCGCGCCCCACACGTAGGGATCGCCTTCCCGGGTGATCGCCGCCTGCAGGGCCTGGGCCCCGACCGTGTTCGCGGTCGGGATGTCGATGTTCGGATACTGCCCGGTCTGGGTGTAGACCGCCATCGCCTGTTTCATCGCCGCGCTGTTGACCTGGTCGATCTTGGCGTCGATGACCTTCTTCTTGGCGTTCATCTGGGCTTCGAGCGCGTTCACCTGGGCGATCTGCTGGTCGGCGGTCTGCTTGTCGCGCAGCGCCTGGGTCACCTCGTTGCTCAGCGTGTTGACCTTCATGCCGCTGGACTGGTCCAGCTCGGCGACCGCGGAGGCCTGGCTCAGGAACTGCGCCGGGTCCCCGGTGGCGAGTGCCTGGAAGGTCGGGTCCAGACCGGAGCTCATGTAGTTCGCGGCGGCCAGCTGGGCCACGGCCTGCTGGCTGATCGCCAGCGCGGCGGCGCCGCGGCTGGCGGCGCTCTCCGCGATCCGCGCGTTGGCCTGGGCGCGGCCGAGCTGGATGCGCAGGCCGTCGAACTGCTCGCTCAGCGCGTTGATCTGGAACTCGAGCTGCTTGGCCTCCGCGACCAGGGTGGTCAGGTTCGGCTTCGGCGCGATGGTCTGCGCCGCGCTGATGCCGCCCGGCAGGATGCCGGAAATAAGCAGGGCAAGCGCGCCGGCTGCGCCGGCCAGGCCGACCCCTCCGCTCAGTTTGCGCACAGCGATGGAGAATATTGGAATCACAGGCCGGTTGCCACCGACTAGGAGGAAGTTTTACCTGGGGCGTCCGCGGCGGCCGGGCGGGCGCTTCGGGTCCGGCTCGCCGGCAGCGGCTATCGTGGACGGCGCTATGGGTTACACGATCAGGTCCGCGCGCACCCGAGATGTGCCGGTAATCAGCAAGTTGATCGACTCGAATGTCGAGTCTGGACGGTTGCTGAGTAAGGCCGCGGTCACCCTCTATGAGGATGTCCAGGAGTTCTGCGTGGCCGAGCTACCTCACGACGCGACCGTGGCCGGCTGCGGCGCGCTGCATGTGATGTGGGAGGACCTCGCCGAGATCAGGACGGTGGCGGTA
>JBKQQQ010000986.1:0-4146 GCA_052144275.1 Streptosporangiaceae bacterium | reverse complement strand
CAACAGGGCCTTCCCGCCGCGGACCACTGACACGGTGCCGCTGTCCAGCTGCTGCCGCACCCGGCCGAGCCGTGCCTTCAGCGCCTGGAGGCGGACCGTCTTGGAGTACCGCTCGGCGGCGGTCGCGTAACCGCGGGTCTTGCCCGCCTTCCCGCCGGCCTGGATCGCCAGCCGGGCCTCGATCCGGCGGACACGGGCCGTCAGGCTTGACTTCTCGGCCCGCAGGTTCTGGTCGGCCAGCCGGTAGGCGTCCTCGCTGGTGCGGGTGATCGCCCCGGCCCAGCGAGAGGAGGTACCCGCGGTCAGCGCCCGCTTCCGCACCGCCCGGGACCGCGCCCGGTCCCGCGCGTCCAGCCGTCCCTCAGCGCATCGGACGGCAAGGTCCTTCCCCGCCAGCGCCCCCCGGTGACTGCCCGCAACCCGCAGCACGGCCTCGTCCTCCGGCGACAGGCGCAGCCGGGCCCGTACCCGCGTGCCTCCCGGCGCGGCCGCCACGAACGGCACCGCAACCGGGCGGAGGGAAGCGGTCACCAGCCCGCCGCCCCGCCCTCTGGGACGGCCCACAGGTCAGCGTGCGCATATTCGGTAACGACCACCAGGCAAGGATACTTTTTAGTACATGATTTCGCTATCTACGACACGCCGGATGAGCCAACCGTTCTAACCCCCAAGACGATGACGATGCCGCCCAGCACGCCGAAGACAATCACGTGGCAGGATCGCGATCAAGCCTTGACTTTGCGTGCGTGTCGGCTGATTGTCGAGATATGCAAGCCCGTGCACACTCCAGTAAGGATGGCTGCCATGGCGCTACGGTTCATCGGCGTAGACCCGGAAACTCCCAACAACGAGTCTCCCACCATCTGGCTTGACGAGGACGATCAGAGCATCGTGATCCAGGGCTGGAAGATCACGGATGACCGCACGATTTCCGAGATCACAGCTACCGGGCCGATCCCGGATCACGAGACTGTGGTAAGGCTCCCGGCGCGCATGGCGCCGTTTCTCCTGGAGGTATGCGGTGACGACGGAACCGGTGGCATACGGCCTGCTCCGCTCGGCGGAACGCAGCGCCGCGCATATGGAAATGCGGGACAGCTACACGCCGGATGACCCGGACTGGCTCGACTGGCATGCCGGGCACCGGTTCGACCCTGAGAAGCGATGGGCCAGCTGGTCCGGCCTGATCCGCGCCACCGTGGCCCGCGGCGTGAGCGTCCGGCGTATCCGGCTGGTGTCCGAGCCGGTCACCGACTACGTCAGGTTCGAGTACGACGTCACGGCCGCGCACAACCTCGCAGCCGGCGAGCAGGTGCGGTGGCTGCCCAGGCATGCGGCAGCCGGGCTGCTGGTCCCCTGCAGCGACTTCTGGGTGCTCGACGGCCAGGTGGTGCTATGGAACCACTTCGCCGGCGACGGGTCGTGGGTCGCCGAGGAGAAGTGCGACGACCCGGCGGTCGCAAAGCTCTGCGCGTCCTCGTTCGACGCCGCCTGGGAACGCGCGATCCCGCACGAGGCATACCAGCCGGCCTGATCCCCGTCACCCGTCTTCCGGCCGCCCACCGATGCCCACGCCGCCGCCGTCCTCCAGTGCCTGGCAAGCCCGGCAGGCCCTCGGTGCGCGGCTCGGCGAGCTCCGCCAGGACGCGGGCCTGACCGGCCGGGCACTAGCCCGCCTGTGCGGCTGGCACGAATCGAAGGTGTCGCGGATCGAGCATGCCCGGACGGCACCGTCAGCCGATGACATCCGCGCCTGGTGCCAGCATTGCGGAAGACCAGGTGAGACCGAGGACCTGATCACGTTCTTGCGCACCGTCGAGGACATGTTCGTCGAATGGCGGCGGATGGAGCGCACCGGGCTGCGACGGGCGCAAGAAGCCGTGCTGCCCTTGTGGGAACGCACGCGCCTGTTCCGCGCGTACTCCTCGTGGCTGATTCCCGGCGCCGTGCAGACCAGGGCCTACACCGCGGCGGTCCTGCGGGCCATCGCCGCGAGGCGGGAACTCCCCGACGATGTTGAGGATGCGGTGGCCGTCCGCGCCGATCGCCTGCGCCTTCTGCGCGAGGGTGATCACCGGTTCCTCGTGCTGATCGAGGAATCGGTGCTGCGCAACGTGATCGGCGGCTCCGAGGTGATGGCTGGCCAGCTCGGCCACCTGATCACCGTCGCGTCGCTGCCGTCGGTCTCGCTGGGCATCATCCCCATGGGCCTTGAACGTGACGCCGTCTGGCCGGTCGAAGATTTCTGGATCTTCGACGACAGGCAGGTGAACGTGGAGCTGGTCTCAGGCTGGCTGACGCTGACCCAGCCGCGCGAGATCGCCATGTACGCCAAGACATTCGGCGACCTGTCGCAGCTAGCGGTGAGGGGAGCTCAAGCACGCACGCTGATTACAGCGGCGATCGGCGAACTCGGCTAAATAGGCGTGCAAACACGTGCAAGCTCGTTAACCCGTACCCAGCGTGTGGGGTTGGCTACCTGTATCCACGTCTGGTACGCGAGGAAGGCACGTCATATGGGACGGGCGGAGGCAAGCCGGGCCGAAGACGACACCGGCGCATTGGACGAACTCAGGTTCCACTGGGGGTCGGCGTACGACATCGGTGCCGACGGCGGGCTGTACACCGCGCGGCGCAGAGACGGGAAGGGCGCCCCCCTGACCGATCACCTTCCCGAAGGGCTGCGGCTGCGGATCCAGGCCGACTACGAGGCGATGCCCGTGCCGAGGGACCCTGCCGTGAACGGCGCAGGCCGCCAGCGCGGGATGCCCGACGCCGACGAGGACCAGGCGCTAGACGCGCTGGCGCTGGCATGGGGTGACGCATACGACATCTATGTCGTCGACGGCCAGTGGCGAGCATGGCGCGAGGGCGCCGGGGATGAGGACGTTCTCACCGGAAGCACCCCGGACGAGCTGAACGCCGCGATACAGGCCGACAATGCCCGCGAGGGCACGCCGTGAGGTTCCGCGAAGACAGCCGCGAGGACCTGGCCAGGGCACGCACTGCGGTCGCCGCCTGGCGCGACCAGAACCCGGCAGGCACGCCCGGGCAGCTCGTCGCCGAGCTCGGCAGCCAGTTCCACCGGGATTACGGCCCCGTGCTCCGCGGTGTGCTGTTCGCGGCCGACCGGCACCGGGCCCGGGACATCACCGGGACTGCCATCGAGCCGGAGGCGCCCCGGTGACCGGCCGGCCGCACCTCCTGACCGGTGATGCCGTACCGCGGTGGCGCGCGTTCGAGCAGCTGCATCCCGAGGTGACCATCGTGCCGCCCGGGGGGCCGAACGACCGGTGGCGGGCGATCGTCCCCCTCGGCATGGTCCCCGGCCGGCCGGATGAGACCACCATCGGGGCGTGGATGCTCGAGGGCCTGATGGACCAGCTCGACGAAATCTACCCGCCGGACACTGGCGGCTGACTCCCATGATCGGCGCGCCGCCCATCCCCCCGGGCGGCGCGCTGGCAAGGCGGCCGTGCCAGACGGCCGGCGTGGCCAGCGGCGGCAGCGCTAGGGGCCGTCGCGAGTGCCCAGGCTGGCTGGTACGGTCCGAGGCGGATCGTGCTGGGGTGCCGGACGCGAGGGCGGCCCGCTTGAACCTCGCCCGGAGGGCCCACCCTCGGCACGATCGCCATGATTCGGCTGGGGCGCCCGCAAGCCGGTCACGGCTCGTTGACGAGCACATAGCTCCGCCACGCTGCCCGGCCTGACGGAGCGGACCCCCGCGCCGGTTGAGGGATGGGCGGTTAATATCCCTCAACCGGGAGGATGGTTTCAACCCTCTTGCCGCCAGGTGCAGCCGCCGCTGATGTTGAACGCCTTCGCCCCCGCCAGGCTCACTGTCGCAGCCCGGCGGCGAATGCCACCCGAGCGTGCGCTGCCCGGGGCCTGACGGTGTGATCGAATACCTAACAGGGTGATCGGATCTCCGAAGGAGCAGATCATGACATACGTCTCAGCACATCATCCGGCGCCGCTCCCGGCTATCGTTGCGGACGTCATGCATCCACCGGTGACGACGGTTAACCAGAACGACCACGTGGCCGCGGCCGCCTATCTGATGAAGCGCGCGGATGCGACCGCCCTGATCGTCACGCAGGCGCCGAGCGGCGAGCCGATCGGCATCATCACCGAGGCTGACATCTC
>JBKQQQ010000985.1:0-9904 GCA_052144275.1 Streptosporangiaceae bacterium | reverse complement strand
CTGCTCTCTTGGGTACGAAAGGGCCTGGGATCTCACGGACTGTCCAGGCATCCCCGGACCTGCCGGCAGAGTCTCGCGGGAGCGGCGCTGGCTGAGCTGTCCATGCCCCCTGCCGGCAGCCGTTAGGCCCCACCGGCGCGCTCATGACTCACGCGAACTCTTTTCGAATAATACTATCTAGCTGCGGAGTCCCGTTACGGAATCGAACCGTAGACCTTCTCCTTACCATGGGGTTCCGATCGAATTCCCAGCCAGGGATTTCTGTGAAAGGCCAGATCAGAGGCTCTACTTCAGCTCGGTTGGGACAGGTTCAGAGCGGTTCGCGCCGGATGCGGCCTCCCAAATTCCTCCCAACCGGTCATGGAGGAGGAGCTCATGCCCTACCCCGGTTTCGCCCGGCCCGATCTCTGTTCGATACGCACTGCCGACGAGCAGGAAGAGCCTGCCGAAGCAGTCCGCACCGGGTTCAGTTCCGACGGCTACCTATTGGCCGACGACGACCCGCCCTCACCCCTGACGAGCGGCATCGACCGCGCCATCCGCCTCTCCACCGCGGCGGCCGTGCTCGCCGTTGCGGGCATCGCGGCGTATGTCTCCTACTGGCACGCCTACGCTGTCGTCAGGGCACATGGCGAGACCGGGATCACCGCCCGGCTAGAGCCCACCACGATCGACGGCCTCGTCTACGCCAGTTCGATGGTCGTGCTGTACGCGGCCCGGCACCGGGTGCCGGTACCCTCCCTCGCCCGTTGGCTGCTCGGGCTAGGAATCGCGGCTACCCTCACGGCGAACGTGGCACAGGGCTGGTCGCACGGTCCTGTCGGAGCGGTGGTGGCTGCCTGGCCGGCGGTCAGTCTCGTGGGCTCGTACGAGCTCCTGGTCTGGCTGATCCGGACTTCCGGAGGGGTAGAACGCGGGCTGTCGGCAGAGCACCTCTGCAATCGGGCGGCACGCCGTGCTGCGATTCGTTCCCTCCCGGTTTCGACGGTCGACGACGATCGCCTCGGCGGGAGCGAGCGCCACGTGTCAGACCCGACGCGGCGGCCCGCGGGTCAGGCCGCCCGGCTGCCGACTATCCCGATCAACGAGCAGCGTGACGATGAGGTACCTGAAGCCAGCGCCGTAAATGACGCGGCGGTGGCCGCGTACAGGCTCAGCGTGCAGGCCGGCAATCCGCTTTCGGAACGCCGGCTAGCTCAGATGTTCGGACGCACATCCCGCCGCTGGGCGCGAGCGAGAATCGCTGACGCACGACAAGCGTCGTGATCCAAGACTCGCCGCGCGCCCACGGTCATGGCTTAACTGGAGGCGCTGGCGACAGAGCTCGGAGCCATGACCCGCCGGTTACAAGGCGGTCAGCCACTGCCCGGACGGGAACCCTGACCCAGAGCGCCGCATCCGCCTAGCGCGCGTGCGGTAACTCAAGAGCGAACGATTCTGCGGGGCCGTCGAACGTGAAGCGGCAAGACTTGAGAATGTCATTGCCGATGATGACCCGGAAAAGATGGGGGTAGGGATAATCACGACCCAGCGCGAGTAGGTCCCACTCGCCCTCTATCGCGCTGATTGTTATGCGCACCCGGTAGAGCGGAACGTACGTCGGGTGGTCCTCCTCAGCGTCTCCGCCCAACTCCCGACCTACTTGTTCAAGGTCGAGATCCCTAGCCAGAGATGGATGGACCGCAGTAGTTGTAGCCCCGGTATCGATCATGGCGTCTTCACTCCTGGAAGTGCTCGACACCTTGTCTCCGGTCAGCCCTTCAACGGTAACCGGAAGTATCGCGTACCCGGTCGTCCCGATCACCTTGGACGGATCAGTCGGATCGAGGATGCCTGTCCGGTCCAGACGACCGTTATACGAGGTCACGCGGAGCTCACGCGGTCTTCGAGAGAGGTCTCTGGAGAGATCTCCTCTTGGTGGCCAGGTACCGGACATTGGATGCACGATTCGCCTAGCTGGCGTGCCGTGACGGTGATCTCGACCGACGAGCCTGGTTCCAACGCCGCGGCTAGGCAGTCGCCGGGCGAGGGAACGGCTCGAATCTCTGGTTGCTGGCGCTGTCCGTGATGAAGGTCCCGGGTGCGATCCCGCTCTGCGCCATCGTGTCCCAGCAGCCGAGACAGTTCTGGGGGTCGAGCCCGGCCATCAGCTCGCCAGCGGCCACGCCGGGGCGCACCCATTCGCCCGACTGCTGTCCTGTCCTGCCGCATACCGGGCATACCAATTGGCTGCGCATTGCCTGCTCTCGTCACGTGTCGGTGGGGAAACGGAGACCGGAAGCCGATCGACCCCGGACGAGGGTCTAGATTACGGCAACGAGGAAGGCCGTCGCTGCGCGCAGCGCGCTTGGCGTCGTGAATCTCCTAGCCTGCGAGCTGACCGGACGAGGCGGGCGAGAAGCGACGCCCGCTCCGTCCACGAGTTCCCATCCGCCGGTCCCTTCGCCGACGTTGCCCGCTGGAGCGGGCGACGGGAATCGAACCCGCATGACCAGCTTGGGAAGCTGCTAGCGTACTCCGGTCGGCGACTCCAGTCGGTGCCTGTGACCAGGAGATACACCATCTCGGCTCCGCGAACACGGCCGGGTCGGAAGGGGAGTTGGCATCACACCCGACAGTCACGGTGACGTTGTAGCGGCTGAGCGGTTCGTTCATGTCTGGCACCGTACGTCCGGTCTCTGGCATTTCAGGGTCGAATATGCTCTCGGAGTTCTGAAAGTCATGCTGAGGACATCAAAGTAACTACGCTCTTGTGAGATTCGACT
Organism: Streptosporangiaceae bacterium; assembly: GCA_052144275.1. Lineage (GTDB taxonomy): Bacteria > Actinomycetota > Actinomycetes > Streptosporangiales > Streptosporangiaceae > Palsa-504. The sequence continues at coordinate 7,139 of JBKQQQ010000985.1, read as the reverse complement.
GATCTACGCTGTGCACGAGATTCGTGAGAGAAATGGAACAGCTGTGACCCAGAAGATTCAGACCGTGTTCATCGACGACCTTGACGGCAGCGAGGACGTTACGGGTCAGTGAGCGCAACCGGTCAACAGCCGTAGGCCGGTCTTTCTGGTGGTGGGGATGGGGGTCCACCAGCCCGTACCGGAACCGGTGTTCTGCCTGCTCGATCACGACTCTCACGGACCAGTGCTGCAGGTGTGACGCTACGGACGCGCCGCTCCTGGTTACGAGGAGCTCATGATGCGGGGTGGTGGAACCTCCCAGCCGAGCGTTTTCGAGATGACCTCTTGCGCCTCGGCGGCCAGGAACGCGGACTCTTCGGCTTGAGTGCGCCACGGCAGGACCACCGTCTTCGGGACTCCCACCATTATGCCGTGCAGCCACTCGTTGCAGATGAAGTTTAGCTGTGAAGCGTAGAGCCAAGTCTTATTCGGGTGGTAGATCACCCGGTCGGTGAACTGCAAGATGTGAAACGCGAATTGCTCGCGGAACCTCGACCTCGTCGCGATCTCGAGGTCGTACGACAAGAACGGCGTGATGAAGGTGGCCGGCTCTACTCTGCGGAGTTCCGCCGCCAGCCGGAACAGTTCGTCGCGGGCGCCGAGCACAGGCCACCGCCGACTGTCGGCCGCGAAGATCTCCTCGGGACGGGTCCAATGCAAGCGTTCGCAGATCGCATCCGTGAACGCCGAGTACGCGTCGGGCCGACGCAGCGGCCCAACGCTTTCAAGGGCGTTCAAGATCGAGAAGAACCGCTCGTGGGGAAGCATCTCATGGACCCGCAAACCATGCCGGACGGCGACCTTGTCCGGCATGATAGGAGCCGCAAGGGCGAGATCGCAGACAGCCAAATGGGTGGCCAGGATCTCGGGCAGCGACCGAGACCGCAGCGTAGACGCGGTTTGTGCGATGGGCCACAGGTAGTTCAGGTCCTTGTGCCTGGCCGCGTAGAGCCGTTCGAAGGCGTCGAAGCTCTGTCCCCACATCTCGACCGCGTGGCAGGCGCTTTCAAGCACGGTAGGAAGCCATGCCGGCCGACTGGGGAGGCCAGCTGAGAGCACCGCACCAGCGAAGGAGTTGCGGTCCTCTTGCTCCCACTGCTCCGGATCCACGAGTTCCTCGTCGGCCAGCGCGCCGACCAGTTCCCTGGCGGCGCGCTCGGTGTCCGGCCCGGACAGATACAGATACCGGGCGACGCCCTCCTGGAGCCGTTGGAAGATTCCTGTCATAGTGGCGCCCCGGGTAAGCGGGCTCTCGGCAGCCATCGATATATAAGCAGCTAGCGAGCCCTGCTGGTACGTCAGGAACAGCTCGGCGTCCAACCAGATAGTCAACGGGACGCGGACTGACGCGATCACCGTCGGGTTCGCTTCGCGCACGTACCGGAGCAGGGGGACCTTGGGCGGAACACCGGCCGACCGCAGGTGGATCAGCACATCCCGGGTTGCAAAGGTTTGTACGAGGCGTAGTGCGTTGCAAAAGACACCGATTGGCGTGGTGATCGCGTGGTAGAGGTGCTGGTGCTCGTGGACCCAACTGCGCGCCCGTTCGTTGAGCGGAGCGTCCGGCCGGGAGGAGGCCAGCTCGGCCTGCATCTCTTCAGACGAGCAGGAGAAGATGCCCACGAGCGCGTCCGTGTTCGTCCAGGAGCTCTCCTGGACGGCTCCCTGCCCGGGCGGCCGCTTGGCTGAGGTGCCGCTCTCAGCGACGAGAGGTGTCTCCATCGCCACGATCTCCCGTCAGATGCCCGCGTCGAAGTCTCGCCGCGGTCTCAGAGGTGACGAAGCGTCGAAGATCTCGGTCTCCTGGTCATCGGCGGCCAGTGTCGTCGCCGTGAGGTGCAACGATAGCTTCTGCACAGACTCGTGCCCGGCCGTGCCTGCGAGATGCCCGCTGACCACCTTCAATTCGACGCCGCCGCCCTTGCTGCTGGATCGCGTTGCTGCCACGCTCAACTCGATGTCCAGTGAGGCCACCTCGAAAATCGGCGGTCGTCCGGCCGCCAGCCGCTCCGCCCTCGACGTCATCAACTGTTCGCTGACCGCCTGGATGAACTCCTTGACGGAAATGTTCTGAGCCAGTCCGTCGTCCGATGACATCGCCGATCACCTCCGGGTCGGTACGATGCCATCCTCGCGTACAGTGACCGGTTCGTATAGTGCAGCCGCCCTCTCTGAGTGCCGATTGTGGTGCGGCACCTTCTTGACTGCTTCTGCCGACACGGTCATCTCGAATCGGTGAATTACGCGCCCGCGTATCTAGGCAGTTTCGGTGGGGCATGGGCGATCCCACCAAGTGAGTGTCAGGACGAGCAGAAGGGCGCTGGCACGCCCGAATCGAACGTACTCACATGCCGCTGATGGTCCCTGGCGGTCCTTGCTACTGATCTTCGATGAGCTTGAGCTGGCTTTGGCATTCCACCGCGGCGTCGGCCAGCCCAACTAGCGCATCCAGGTGATGGGCGAGATCAGTGAGTTCACCTCTGAGCTCATTGGTGGCCCGGTCCTCAGGGCTCCTGACATAGAGCCGGGCGCCGGGGTGGTTGCGCCGGGATGATCTGCAATTTCGGGCGTGTCGCTCATGTTCGTCGCGCCCGGTTCGTGAGAAAATTATTGCAAGATGACCGGTCCGGCGGGAGGGGTGGATGATGGCTCGTATGCTCAGCCAGCTCCCTCTCCCGCTGCTGCCGCCCGGGGCAGCCGAGATCGCCCCGGGTGTGGGCCTCATGGCTGGTGAGGACGGCGGGCTGGTCACGGTGCACGGGCTGGCTACCTTCGCGTGGGATGGCGGGGATGAGGCGGGCCGCCGGCTGGCGGCGGTGCAGCTGGTCCGGCTGCGGGCCGCCTCCCAGGGCCAGGTGGCGGAGGCGTTCGGGGTGGACCCGGGCACGATCTGGCGGTGGGACCAGACGCTGGCCGCCAGCGGGGTGGCCGGGCTGGTCCCGGCCCGGCGGGGCCCGAAGGGGGCTTCGAAGCTGAGTCCTGAGATGGTGGCGCGGATCGCCGGGCTGGACGCGGCGGGGGCGACGCTGCGGGAGATCGCCGCAGCGACCGGGGTGTCGACGTTCAGCGTGCGCAACGCGCTGGGCCGGGTCGCGCCCGGCGGGCGGCCCGCGGCCGGGATCGCCGAAGACAGCGCCGACCTGGACGCGCGGGACGGTGACGCGGGCCAGGGCGCGGCGGTGCCGGTGCTGCCGGACCCGGTGCCCCGGGACGCCGAGCGGGTGCTGGCCCGGTGGGGGCTGCTGGGTGAGGGCGCGGCCCCGGTGTTCGCGCCCGGTGCCCGGTATCCGCTGGCCGGTCTGCTGCTGGCGCTGCCCGCGCTGGAGGCTACCGGGCTGCTGGACGCGGCCCGAGAGGTCTACGGCCGGCTCAAGGACGGCTTCTACGGGCTGACCGCGACGCTGCTGACCGTGGTGTTCCTGGCGCTGGCCGGGGAGCCACGGGCCGAGGGCGCCACCCGGGTGCCGCCGGCCGCGCTGGGCCGGGTGCTCGGGCTGGACCGGGCGCCGGAGGTCAAGACGATCCGCCGCAAGCTCGGCGAGCTCGCCGCCGCGGGCAAGGCCGCCGAGCTGGTGATGACGCTGGCTCGCCGCCACGCCGTGGCCCGGCCCGATGCGCTCGGGTTCTTGCACGTGGACGGGCACGCCCGCGTCTACTACGGGACGCGGACCGTGCAGAAGACCCACGTGGCGCGGCTGAAGTTCCCCGCCCCCGCGACGATGGAGACCTGGGTCACCGACCAGGACGGCGATCCGGTGTTCATGGTGGTCGCCGAGCCGTCGGACTCGCTGGCCGGGGAGCTGCGCCGGCTGCTGCCCCAGCTGCGGCAGGTCGTGGGTGCGGGGCGGCGGGTAACGGTGTGCTTTGACCGGGGCGGCTGGTCCCCGGCCCTGTTCGCCGACATCACCGCCGCCGGGTTCGACGTGCTCACCTGGCGCAAGGGCCCGGCCCCCGACCTGCCCGCCGATACGTTCACCACGATCACGTGCACCGACGACCGGGGTCGCCGCCACGAGTACGACCTGGCCGAGGCGACCGTGGAACTGGGCATCAGCGAGGGGCCGCGCAAGGGCCAGACCGTCACGCTGCGGCAGGTCACCCGCCGCGTCCCCGCCAAGGCCGGCGCGACCCGGCAGATCCACGCGCTGACCTCCCGCACCGACCTGACCGCCGGGGAGGTGTGCTGGCGGCTGTCGTCGCGGTGGCGGGAGGAGAACTACTTCCGCTACGCCCGGACCCGGTTCGCCCTGGACGCCCTCGACAGTTACGCTGCCGCCCCCGATGACCCGGACCGCAAAGTGCCCAACCCGGCCAAGAAGACCGCGGCCGCGCGGGTCAGGCAGGCCGAAGCCGCCGCGCAGGCGGCCGAGACCGCCCGGGACGCCGCGCTGCTCCAGCTGCGCAGCCCCGACCCCGGCCAGGCCGCCTGGATCACCAACCAGGTCATCAACGCGCTGGCCGCCCCGGTCGAGGCCACCTGCCGCGACCTGGACCAAGCCGAGCAGGCCGCGGCGGCCACCCCGGCCCGGATCCCGCTCGGCGAGCTCACCCCGGACATGGTCCGCCTGGACACCGAGACCAAGCAGATCACCCACGCCATCCGGATGGCCGCCTACAACGCCGAAACCCTCCTGGCCCGCGCCCTGGACGGCCACTACTCCCGCGCCAGCGACGAGGCCTACGCCCTGATCCGCGAAGCCCTCACCACCTCCGGCGACATCTGCCCCAGCCCCGGCCAGCTGCTCATCCGGCTCGACCCGCTCACCGCGCCCCGGCGCACCCAGGCCCTCGCCGCGCTCTGCGACCAGCTCACCGCCGCCGGCGCCCGCTATCCCGGCACCGGCCTCATCCTCCGCTACGAGGTTAAATCCCGCCCGAACCCTGCATAAAAGATCTCCCTATGTCGGGAGTCCTGGTGCCGGAGTCAACTTGATCGAGCTGATCCGCGCCGCGGCCGCGCCCAGCGCCTGCAGCCGTTCCGGGTCGGGCTCGGGCGGGATCACGCTCGTCCCCGGCATGCAGGCGGTGAGCACGAGCCCGTACCCGGTCCGTTCCGCGAGGTCGTAGCCGAGCAGCTCCGCGACCGGGAAGGCGGCACCGGCCGCCCGCGCCGCGTGGGTCATCGCCGCGACCTCGGTCGCGGTCTCCGCCGCCTGCCCGGCGCGTGCGACCCGGAGGATCACCTCGCGGTCCCCGGCTCGCAGCAGCCACGGCGAGCCGCCGTGGCGCAGGCCGCGCAGGACCGTGACCTCGGTGTCCAAGACTGCCGACGCCCAGTCAAGTACTTCCGCATCCGGATAAGTCACGACGCCGAGCCTAGCGATGTTGCCGGTGTGCGGCCTGCCGCTGGGGAGCTTCCGAGGCTGGCTGAGTGGTGCCGGGCCGACGCGGGTGCCGGCGCGCAGTTCCAGGCGGGTGAGTCCCATTGAGACCGGGCCGTAATGGGCCGGAATCAGTAAGACAGGACCGACTTGTCCGAGACGGGACATCAATTCCCGCGAACGATGATCATCGTTCTGGCCCTCGGCTGCGGCCAGAATCCACGAACAATCGCGGTCGCTTTCCCGCGAACAAAATGGGGTCCGCCCTGGATGGCGGGCGGATACCCAGGCGCGATCGGCGTTAGTGAAAGTCGAGCACTGCGCCCCGCCGAACGGGATGAGTGGTCCGTCGACATCTAGGAAGAGCAGCGGAGGCCGCGCAGAACCTGTCACGACCGCACGATAGCGCTTCCAAGCTTCCCGAACCGGAGGCGAAGAGGTTCAGGGTCTCGCTCCGTAACTGCTCCCCACCAAGTGCACCAGACCCACTTACCGTCGAAAGTCATAGGAACGGTGCTCATGGAGGAGCCGACTCCCGCGCATTATCTCTGATAGCGCCAGAAATGACAGCGGCCGGTGCCATCATCCGGCTGCTCGGCGTCAGCCGCGCCACCATCTACGAGTACGTCCCCGAGGGCACTACCGGGCGCGCCGCCGCCGCCCTGCCTCCCGGACAGGAGCAGCGGCCCGTGTTACCTGGCACCTAACGCTGCGTCCCCCTAGCTGAGGATGGCCGCACGGGCCGCGACGGTTCAGCGGACGGTGACGACGATCGTGCCCGAAGTGCGGTCCACGACGGGATGGCGGTCGTGGGGGCCGCTCAGCCGCAGGAGCTGCGCGCGAAAGCTCTGGCTGCCCCGGTGCGTCAGACGGATCGTGTCCAGCAGCGGCCCGCCGGTGCCCCGGTTATCGCTCACGCACTTTACGGTGTGCCATGCCGCCCGGCCGGGGTGCGCGTCGAGGCAGAGCTCTTCGCTCGAGTAGGCGTCGTCCCCGCCGCTCGCGTTGACGTGCACGCTCTGCCCGGCGTGCACCACCTGCGGGGTGACCGAGAGCCCGATGTCCGACTTGGCGAACGCCGGGGATGCCGCCACCGCGACCACCGCAGCCCCGGTCAGCCCGAGCACGGCCACGCGCCTGCCCACCTGGCGGTAGCGCTTCACGTTCTTCTCCCATCCGGAATCCGGCGCCCGACTCCCCGCATCCGATCGAAGCGCCCGGCTTCAGTGTTGCGCGCTGGCCGCGGGCCGGTCAAAGCCCGTCGGCCAAGCGGCATCCCGAGATAGCCGGGGTTCACGCGTCCCGCCCGGGATGGTTACTGGGCGGCCATAGTCCCGGCCTGGGCTAGGCGCGCCCAGGGCTAACGCCGCTAACGAGCATTTATGTCAAGCTGCGCAGCGCCGTGACCTGCGGTGATCCCTGGCTGATGCTGGACGTTCAGTCTGCTAGCGCCGTTCCGCGCCGCACCAGCCGAGCACCCCCGGGGCGTCAGTTCCCCAGCTGGCCCTCGCCGGGCCGACGGGCAGCCCTGCCTGCCCGGCAGGAGGCGATCTCCCAGATTCCTCCCAACACGGGAACAGCTCCCATCCGCCGCGTAGGATGAGAGCTGTCCAGTGAGCTTCTGACCTGGCCTCACGGGCTATTCCTGTGGAGAGGTGTTCACGTTTGGGGCTGACCTGGTCGTTTGCGGGCTGATCGGGTGGTCGCCCACAGGTTAGGCGCGGGGAGCCCACACCGGTGCCGGCCGGTTCAGCGCTGCCATCGGGGGTCGGCGTCGGC
>JBKQQQ010000984.1:0-5064 GCA_052144275.1 Streptosporangiaceae bacterium | reverse complement strand
CTGAAAGAGGCACCACCGGATTTCCTTTCGGCGCCGCTGGACGCCCGCGGGCTCCCCGACACCCGCTTCACGCTGCAGGTCTACGTAGAGGACTGCACCGGATGCGAGCTGTGCGTCCAGGCCTGCCCGGTCGGGGCGCCTGACAACCCCGAACGCAAGGCGATCAACCTCGCGGCCAGGCAGCCGCTGGTGGCCGCCGAACGGGACAACGTCGCGTTCTTCGAGACGCTGCCGGTGGCCGACCGGTCCCGGGTGGACTTCGGCACGGTGCGCGGCACGCAGTTCCTGCAGCCGCTGTTCGAGTTCTCCGGCGCCTGCGCGGGCTGCGGCGAGACGCCGTACATCAAGCTCCTGTCGCAGCTGTTCGGCGACCGGCTGATGGTCGCCAACGCCACCGGCTGCTCCTCGATCTACGGCGGGAACCTGCCCACCACGCCGTGGACGAGCAACTCCGACGGGCGCGGCCCGGCCTGGTCGAACTCCCTGTTCGAGGACAACGCCGAGTTCGGCCTCGGGTTCCGGCTGGCCGCAGACCGGCACGTCGAGCTGGCCCGTACCCGCCTGGTCGAGCTCCGGGAGGTGGTCGGCGCCGACCTGGCGGACGAGATCCTCGGTGCGCCCCAGCTCACCGAATCGGAACTGGGCGCCCAGCACGACCGGCTCGCCGAGCTGAAGCGGCGGCTCGATGCCCTGGACCAGGACTACGGGCATGTCGCCGATCTGCGCAGCGTCGCCGATCACCTGGTCCGGCGAAGTGTCTGGATCGTCGGCGGGGACGGCTGGGCCTACGACATCGGATCGGCCGGCCTGGACCACGTGCTGGCCACCGGGCGCAACGTGAACGTGCTGGTGCTCGACACCGAGGTGTACTCCAACACCGGCGGGCAGTCATCGAAGTCGACACCGCTCGGCGCCGTCGCCAAGTTCGCCTCGGCCGGCAAGACCGTGCCGAAAAAGGACATCGCGCTGCAGGCCATCGCCTACGGCAACGTCTACGTGGCCCGGGTGGCCATGGGCGCTGACCCGCAGCAGACCCTGCGTGCCTTCCGCGAGGCGGAAGCGTACGACGGGCCGTCGCTGATCATCGCCTACAGCCACTGCATTGCGCACGGCATCGAGATGCGCGACGGCCTCGATCAGCAATACCGCGCCGTGGCCAGCGGGCACTGGCCGCTGATCCGGTACGACCCGCTGGTCCGGACGGCCGGCGGCAACCCGTTCCTGCTCGACTCGCCGCGGCCGCGCATCCCCCTGAGCAGCTACACCCAGCGCGAGCTGCGGTACCGCTCGCTCAGCAACACCAACCCGGCCGAGGCCGAGCGCCTGGGAATCCTGGCCCAGGAAGCGGTGGACCAGCGCTGGAGCACCTACGAGGAGATGGCTACCCGCGGAGCGCAGCATTTCCCGGCCGATGCGCGGAGGGACGACTGATGGACCTTTCAACCGGCTACCTGGGCCTGACGCTGCGCAATCCGCTCGTCGCCTCTGCGTCCCCGCTGTCGAATACCGTCGACGGCGTCCGGCGGCTGGCCGACGGCGGCGTCGGCGCGGTGGTGCTCTACTCCTTGTTCGAGGAGCAATTGCGCCGGGAGGCCGAGGAGAACGCGCGGCTGGCCGAGGTTGGCACTGGGATTTTCGCCGAGGCCCTGTCCTATTTCCCGGCCGAGGCGGAGGCTGAGGCGGCCGAGGATGGCATCGCGGATGAACCTAGCCCCCGCCGCTACCTGAGCCTGCTCGAGCGCGCCGCGGCGGCGGTCGAGATACCGGTCATCGGCAGCATCAACGGCGTGACGCCCGGCGGCTGGACCAGCTACGCGCGCGCGATGCAGGACGCGGGCGCCGCGGCGATCGAGCTGAACATCTACTACATACCAGGCGACCCGCACATTACCGGCCGCGAGGTGGAGCAGCGGCACATCGACATCCTGTGCCGGGTCAAGGACGCGGTGACCGTGCCGGTGGCGGTCAAGCTGAGCCCGCACTTCAGCTCGGTCGGCGAGATGGCACTGCGGCTCGACGAGGCGGGCGCAGACGGCCTGGTGCTGTTCAACCGGTTCCTGCAGCCCGACATCGACCCCGAAACCCTCGCGGTGGTGCCCGACGTGTACCTCTCCAGCCCGGCCGAGGCCCGGCTGCCGCGCACCTGGATCTCCGTCCTGTGCAAGCATCTGCGCGCCTCCCTCGCCGCGACGACCGGCGTCGAGGGACCGGACGACGTGATCAAGTACCTGCTCGCGGGCGCCGATGTCGTGATGACGGCATCCGCGCTGATACGGCACGGACCCGAGCACGCCGCCGTCCTGCTTGACGGCCTGTCTGAATGGATGACCCGCAAGGGATATCCGTCGGTCGCCGGAGTGCGCGGAATGCTGGCCCTACCCGCGGATACTGACCCGGTTGCTTACGAGCGCGCGGGCTATGTCAGCGCGATGCGGGCCGCCAATAGCTCCCGCGGTCCGTGGTGACTCCCCTGCCCCATTTGGTCGGCAAGGGACCTGACCAGCTCCTGCCTTTCGCCTCGAAGCCCCCGCTGTAACCCGGTACCAGCGTGAGAGCCGCCCGGGCTATCGGGGCCGAGCCGTCGTCACAGGTGGCTGAACCCGCCCGACTCCTCCTTGGTCATGGACACGGTGACTGGATGCTTGTCAAAGTGGGCCACCGCGTCGCGGAAGTCGTCCAGCAGCAGCGAGGCCATGTCCCGGCTGACGCCGAGCCGGACCAGGATGCGCTGCACCGCGATGTCAGAAGCCGTCCCGGTCAGGGTGTAGGCGGGCACCTGCCATCCCCGGCCGCGCAGCCGGTCGGCTAGGTCAAACAGCGTGTAGCCGGGGTTCTCGCCGTCGCGGATCCGCCAGGTGACCGTCGGGATCCCGGTGTTCGGGTTGCTGTCACACAGCAGCTCGAAGGGGCCCAGCTTGACGATCTCGGCGGCCAGGTACTGGCCGATGTCGTAGGACGCCTGGTGGATGTGGCGGTAGCCCTCATGGCCGAGCCGCAGGAAGTTGTAGTAGCTGGCGACGATCTGGCCGGCCGGCCGGGAGAAGTTGATCTGGAACACCGGCATGTCGCCGCCCAGGTAATTGACGTGGAAGATGAGGTCATCGGGGAGCTCGCCGCTGTCCCGGAAGATGACCCAGCCGACACCCAGCGGAGCGAGCCCGAACTTGTGCCCCGAGGCGCTGATCGACTTGACCCGGGGAAGGCGGAAGTCGAAGACGACCCCGGGCGCGCAGAACGGGGCGAGGAAACCGCCGCTGGCCCCGTCTACGTGGATGTCGATGTCCAGGCCGGTGTCCGCCTGCAGCTTGTCCAGCGCCTTGGCCATCTCCTCCACCGGCTCGTACGCGCCGGTGTAGGTGACGCCAAGGGTCGGCACGACCATGATGGTGTTCTCGTCCACCCGCTCGAGCATCGACGCGGCATCCATCATGTAGCGGCCCGGTGACATCGGGACCTCACGCATCTCGATGTCCCAGTAGCGGGCGAACTTGTGCCATACCACCTGTACCGGACCGCACACCATGTTCGGCCTGTCGGCCGGCTTGCCTTCGGCTCGGCGCTTGGCCCGCCACCGCCACTTGGCCGCCATACCCGCCAGCATGCACGCCTCCGAGGAGCCGACGGCCGAGGTGCCCACCGTGTTGGCCGCCTCGGGCGCGTTCCACAGGTCGGCCATCATGTGCACGCACCGCTTCTCGATCTCGGCGGTCTGCGGGTACTCGTCCCGGTCGATCATGTTCTTGTTGATCGACAGAGCCATCAGGCCCATAACCTCGGGTTCCTCCCACGTCTGGCAGAACGTGGCCAGGTTCTGCCGGGCGTTCCCGTCGAGCATCAGCTCGTCCGACACCAGCTGGAACGCGTCCCTGGGCTGCGTCCCGTCCTGCGGGAACCGGTACTTGGCGACCGGCCTGGTCAGGTCCCGGTCGGCAAACACGCAGTCATCGAGCTGGTCACGGACGGTATCACGGTTGTGCAACGCCATAGTCAGCATCTCCTCGATCAGGGCCGCTCCGCGCCGGGATCCCGCGGCATAGCTCCACAGTATGGCTCCACTGGCCGGCCGAAAGCGCACTGCTCGCCATGCTGGCCGCACTGACCAGCGGAGGCCTCACCCATGGCGGGTGAGTGCGCAGGTGTCGTGGGCAGGGCAGTCTGCTATCAGGCCCGCCAGGACCGAACGACTCAGATAGGACACGCCGATGTCCACGCAGGACACCGAAGACCTGCAGGGCCGCGTCGGCCCCTTCCTGACCTACGTCGAGCGCGTGCGCCCGGACGGCGTGGTGGCCCGCTGGGACTCCCGCCGGCACCGCAAGCACCCGCCCGGCGCCCCGGCCACCGGCTCGACCTGGTGGGCGCCCCGGGCCCGGGGATGGTGGATCGCGGTCCTGTTCGCCGTGGGCTCGCTGCTGTTCGCCCTTGGCGCCGTCCCCGGCTACGCCAGCGCCGTCGGAGCCCGCTGGGACGCCGTGACCTTCTTCATCGGCTCGCTGTTCTTCACCGCGGCCGGGTTCCTGACCTACCGCGAAGCGGTAGACGCCGGCCCGCAGGCGCCCGGTGCCACCCGGCGGCGCTTCTTCGTCTACCAGCCCCGCCGGATCGACTGGTGGGCCACCGCCGTGCAGCTGGCCGGGACCCTGTTCTTCAACATCAGCACCGGAAACGCGGTCCGGGAAGATCTCACCGCGCAGGCCGCGCACCAGCACGTGTGGCGGCCCGACGCCTTCGGCTCGGTCTGCTTCCTGGTGGCCCGCGCGCTGGCCTGGTTCGAGGTCTGCCACGGCTGGACTGCCTGGCGCCCCAGGTCCTGGTCCTGGTGGATCACCCTGCTCAACCTGGTCGGGTCCGTCGCCTTCGGCGTGTCCGCCGTGGCCGGCTACATCAGCCCGTCCACCGGCCAGCTGCACAATGCCGAGCTGTCCAACCTTGGCACTTTCATCGGCGCGCTGTGCTTCCTCGCGGGCGCGCTGCTGCTCCTCCCCGAACGCACCGAGGACGATAAGGCCCAGGTCACGACGCCCGACGCCGGCCACACCTGATCAGCTGGCCCCAGACGGCGCA
>JBKQQQ010000983.1:0-2709 GCA_052144275.1 Streptosporangiaceae bacterium | reverse complement strand
GGGTGTGCGGGAACTCGGCGGAGCGCCGCTGGAACGAAAGAATCTTCGGATTGCGGATCACGCCGTCGCGGATCTCGATCGCCCGGCGGATGGTCTGGTCGCGGTCCCAGGCGCCGGGCCCGTCCATCACGGTACGCAGGTGCGGGATCAGCGCCTCGCTGATCTCCCAGGTGGCGGAGTTCCACAGGAAGGACGGGCTGTGGTCGACTCCGTAATAGTGCATCGCCTCGCCCACGGCGAACATCGGCTCCGCGAACGAGGTGGGCCGCGCCCACTCAAAACCCATGCCCTCGTCGCAGGACACATCGACGAACAGGCTGCCGGGCGCGAACAACCGCAGCTCGTCACGGGTGACGAACATCAGCGGCGCGTCGGTGTCCTGCAACACGCAGTTGACGACGATGTCGTGCTGGGCGAGGAACTCCGCGATCGGCACCGGACCGCCCGGCGTCAGCACCAAGATCCGTGCCGGGTCTTCAGCGGCGGCCTCGAAATGGACCATGCGGACCGATGGGATGGGCGAGGCGACGGCAGGCACGTTACGGTGGGTCAGCACGGTCACGTCGGAGATCCCGAGCGCCGTCAGCGCGGTGACCGCCCCGCGGGCGGTCGCACCGAAGCTGATCACAGCGGCCCGGACGCGCCGCCCGTACGCCCCGGTCGTGCCCAGCAGCTGCAGGGACTGCAGCACCGAGCAGTAGCCCGCGAGTTCGTTGTTCATGTGGAAGACGTGCACGCCGAAGCTGCCGTCAGCCGTCCAGTAGTTCATGGCCTCCCATGCGATCAGGGTCAGCCGGCGGTCGATGCCCAGCTGGGTGACGGCGTAGTCCTGGACGCAGTGCGGCCAGCCCCACAGCACCTGGCCCTCCCGCAGTTCAGCGATGTCATGTCCGGTGGGCTTGGGCAGCACGATCACGTCGCATCCCGCGATGAGCTGCTGCCGCGAACGCACCCCGGCCACCATCGGGGCGAGCTGCGCGTCAGCAATGCCGAACCGCCCGCCGTAGCCGCGCTCGAGGAAGATCCGCGCTCGCAGGCCCGCGTCGATCCGGTCTAGATGCAGCGGGTGAATCGGCAGCCGGTGCTCATTCTCCTTGCGGGAGGTCCCGCACACGCCGAGGCTTAGCTGTTCCATCAGCACTCCCCAATCCTCCGCCGGGCGCAACAGGTATCTGACCACGATGCCGTGGCACCCAGGGCACCGGCTACTAGCGTTGCCGGAGCCTGGCCGCCTTCTCCCGCGTGCGCAGGCGGCTCCGATGTCTATACCCACGGCCAGGCTCCCCGCCGAATGTAGCGTGCGCCGGCTCACCGGCCAGGTCCGGCTAGACACCACCCGGGCGATCCCGCGGCGCTGACACTGCATGGCCGTGCCCGCGCCGGCATGAAGGCTCCGCCCGGCAAGCCCGGCGCGGTGGGTGATCCCGGTGCTGACGGGCCTGTCTGGCATCGGGGAAGTACCCTTGGGCGGTGTTCTCGCCTCAAGGCCCGTCTCTGCGTGAACTGGCGATGCAGGCGCTGGCCTCGGTCGAGGGCGGCTACGACCTGCTGGCCCCGAAGTTCGACCACACGCCTTTCCGCACCCCCGATGGCGTGCTTGACGCGACCGCCGGCGCGTTGCGCCCGCTCGGCCCGTTCGGCCGGGGATTGGACGTGTGCTGCGGTACCGGCACGGGCATGCGGGTCCTCAGATCCCTGTGCCAGGGACGGATCACGGGCGTCGACTTCAGCACTGGCATGCCCCCGCAGCGGACATGTTGGCCAAGGTAGTCCGGCCCGACCGCCGGCACCACGCGGCGCCCGTCCATCCGGCGGCCTGGCTTGGGTGCGTTAGAGTCGTGCCGTGGCAGACAGCGATGACTGGCGGGTAACCATCTCCCTGGCCGGCCAGGCGCAAGTCGAACAGGCGCAGCGGGCGTTGTCCGGCCATGAGGTAGAAGAAGACGTCCGCCGCCAGCTCGGCCGCACCATCGCCGTCGGCGCGGGTGACTCGCAGATCTTCCTGTACGCAGGCACCGAGATCGCCGCCATGGAGGCTGAGCGGGTCGCCCGCGACGTGCTGGCCCAGCATGACATTCAGGCGGAGTTCGCGCTGCATCGATGGCATCCCATCGAGGAGCAGTGGGAGAGCCCGGACGTCGCGATGCCGCAGACCGAAGCCGAGCGGCAGGCGGAGCACCAGCGGCTCGTGGACTCTGAAACCGCCGAGTCCCTGGCCGCCGGGATCGGCCGATGGCAGGCCCGGGTTGAGTTCCCGTCGCACCGCGAGGCGGTCGCGCTGGCGCGCAAGCTGGAAGGCGAGGGCCTAGCGGTGGTGCGGCGCTGGAAGTTCCTGATCGTCGTCGCTGACAACGAGGACGACGTCCGGAAACTCGCCGGACAGATCAGGCGGGAGGCACCGCCCGACGCCGTGGTCCGCGTCGAGGAACCCGGTGCAGTGGGCTGGGTGTTCATGCCGTCATGACCGGCACAGGTCCCACGGGTACGGTTACCGGGATCTTCGGCCCGGCCGGCGCCGAAGGAAACTGAGCTAAATCTGGGCGGGATCTACAGGTTTATTACCGGCATATCTGGCATATCGCGACCCCTGTGGTGTCGCGTGCCCCGTTGTACCTTACTATCCCAGGGCCCGAAACCTGCCTCAGGACGACTCTCCATATTCCGCTTGCCACAAATCGATTTTGGCGGGCGAAGATAAGTACCTAGGAA
>JBKQQQ010000982.1:0-2621 GCA_052144275.1 Streptosporangiaceae bacterium | reverse complement strand
GCGGCCTTCGGGGCCGTGACGCAGCTGCCGTCGCTCGCCAGCGTCACCAACAACAACAACTCGACGTTCCTGCCGGCCAGCGCGCCGAGCGAGCACGCCGCGGTGCTGGCCGCCCCGCTCGGCACGGCTAACCTGTTCGGGATCCCGGTGGTGGCCGCGCGGTCAGGCGCGCCGCTGGCGCCGGCCGACGTGATGGCGCTGGCCGCGCTGCAGCATCAGCTGGGCACGGTCCCCGGCGTCAGCCGGGTGCAGGACCTCGGCAGGTCGCCCGACGGGCAGGCAGAGCAGCTGCAGGTACTCGCGCAGGCCAGTGGCGGCAACCAGAGCCAGCAGGCCGACCTGGTGGACGGGCTGCGCGCGAAGATCGCCAGCGCGGGGCTGCCGGCCGGCCTGCAGGTGCACCTGGCGGGTGATATCGCCGTCTCAGTCGACCAGCAGAAGGCGTCCGGCAACACCGGCGGCAAGGTGCAGGATTTCTCGGCGCTGTTCATCATCGTGCTGCTGGTGCTGATCTTCCGGTCGCTGACGCTGGCGCTGACCACGCTCGCCCCCGCGTTCATCTCGGTGCTCATTTCCGGCCCGCTGGTCGGCGAGGCGGCGAAGCACGGGCTCCAGGTATCCCCGCTGGCCCAGTTCCTGCTGATCGTCCTGGTGCTGGGCGCGGGCACGGACTACGGGCTGTTCCTGGTGTTCCGGGTCCGCGAGGAACTGCGGGCCGTGCCGCACGGCACGCAGGGCGACAGCTATCCGGGCTCCCGCAGCGTCCCCGGCAGCATGCTGGGCGACCTGATCCACGCCAGGCGCCCGGCGACGGACGCGATCGTCAGGTCGGTGACCAGGGTCGGCGAGTCGATCACGTTTTCCGCGGCCACGGTGATCGCCGCGGTGCTCACGCTCTTGCTGGCCAGCTTCACGTTCTACTCCGATCTCGCCGTCCCGTTCGCGATCGCCATCGGCGTCACCCTGGTCGCCGCGCTGACCTTGCTGCCCGCGCTGCTGTCGATCCGCCTGTCGCTGCTGGCCGCCAAGCGCACCCTGTTCCGGGCCATGTTCGGCAGGCCCAAGCTGCTGCCGTGGAACATCCAGGGCAGCGGCAAGTCGGGCGTCTGGGGCCAGGTGGCCGGGCGCGTCGTGCGGCACCCGGTGCCGACGCTGCTTGCCGGGGTTGTCGTCTTCGGCGGGCTGGCGTTCGCGGTCCTCGGCTACACGGCGGCCGGGTTCGGCGGTAACGTGTCCCCGCCGGCGGGCAGCGACTCGGCCGCGGGGCAGGCCCTGCTCACGAAGCACTTCCCGCAGGCTGCGGCGAACCCGACTAGCGTGATCTTCCAGTTCAGCGACCCGGTATGGCAGGATCCGGCGCCGCTGGCCACGGCGACGGGCAAGCTGCGGGCCAGCGGGCTGTTCACGCAGGTGATCGGCCCGCTGAACCCGGCGGGCGCGCCCCTCACCCCGGCGCAGTACAGCTCGCTGCACGCCCAGCTCGGTCCGGCCAAGGCGCTCCCGGCCGTGCCACCGCCCGGGAGCAAGGTGCCGGCCGCCCTGTATGAGGCCTACCGTGCTACCTCGAACTACGTCAGCCCCGACGGCCGGGTCGTCCAGTACTCCACCGGGCTGAAGGCCGGTGACCCGGGCGGCACGGCCGCGCTGGACGCGGTGCCCTCCATTCGTGCCGTGACCACGGCGACGGCAAAGTCGATCGGCGCGACCGACTCCGCGGTCGGCGGCGAGGCACCCGCCATCTACGACATCAGCAGCATCTCCAACAACGACCTGAAGCGAGTGATCCCGGTCGCGATCGTTGTGATCGGCCTGCTGCTGGCGATAGTGCTGCGCAGCCTGGTGGCTCCGCTGTACCTGATCGCCTCGGTCGGGATCTCCTACCTGGCGGCGTTCGGCCTGTCGGTGCTGTTGTTCGTCGAGATCGGCCACAACGGCGGCCTGGTGTTCTTCATGCCGTTCCTGATGTTCATCTTCCTGCTGGCACTCGGCGAGGATTACAACATCTTGATGATGACGCGGATCCGGGAGGAAGCACGCAGCTTCCCGCTACGAGACGCGGTCACCCGTGCACTAAGCGTCACCGGCACCACGATAACCTCGGCCGGACTGGTGCTGGCCGGGACGTTTGTCGTGTTCGGGATCGTGGCGGGCGGCGGGTCGGGCGGCAGCCAGTTCCGGGACATCGCCATCGGCCTGGCGCTGGGCATCCTGATGGACACCTTCCTGGTCCGCACGCTGCTGGTGCCCTCCACGGTGGTGCTGCTCGGCCGGTGGAACTGGTGGCCATCGAAGATGAGCCGGATCAGCGCGGAGCTGCCCGCCGGGACGGCGGACACGGTGCCCGCCGCCCCGGCGGCCTCCGGCCATGCCGCGGGCGAGGCGGCGGGGGGCGCCACCGGATCCAGGCAGCCAGATCCCCTGCACTGAGCCCCTACGCCGGGCCGTAAGATCTGGGCTGGTGGAGGGGAATACCCAACTGGTGCCAGGGAGCCGGGGGTGATGTGCGCCTCAGTGACGTTTGCCAGCGGCGTCTTGATCTTGAAGAAACCGAAGGTCGCCGAGAGGGAGCCTTCGTCCGTGAGCGTGACGCCGTCCTTTGAACCTCGCAGCCCGAAGGGCAC
>JBKQQQ010000981.1:0-6472 GCA_052144275.1 Streptosporangiaceae bacterium | reverse complement strand
CTGCGCCACCCCGGTCCGCCACGGTGGGCACGCCCAGAATCCTCGTGCCCCCGCCATGCGGCTTGGCGACCTCGACCGCGCGCACCGGTGGCGGGAAGTAGGTGCCGGAGGAGAGCCGGTTCCAGATCTTGTACAGGCTGTTCTTCAGATCGGACTCGAACTCCGCAATCGTCACCGCGTCCACGCCGGGCGCGCCCTTGTTCGCCCTGACTTTCTCCCACGCCTCCCAGACAGCCCGCTTCGAGATATCAAACGGCTTGCCCGGTGCTTTCAGCTTGTCCATGCGATTCCTCCCGGAGCACTTCCGGTTGACCAGACGAATCACGCCACGAACGACCCGGCCCCTTCGCTCCGCCCCCGTTACAGGGACTTCAGCACTACTGCGAACCGGTCCGCCAGCGCGTCCCGCGACGGTACTCAGCCCCTTGCGGTTCAGCCGCGATCGCGGAAGCGACGATCCCGGAGACGATCCCGACCGTCGCCTCGACGGTCATCCAGGCCATGCTGGCGTACTCGAGCCAGAAACCCCGGCGGCGCAGCTAGGACATCACATCGTCTTGCAGGGCCAATCGCACTCCCGGGATCGCGTCGCGCAAAGTGTGCCGCAGTCGGGCTCATTCTGCTCCACCCCCTGATAGGCGCCGATCTGGGCGTCTCGCTCGCCGGTCTCGGCGCCTAGAGCCGGTTGCCCGGCTCCAGGCCGGCCAGCGACATGGTGATGCTGACGGCGCCGATGGTGACCGCGGCCACGGCCAGGTTCACGTGGAAGCGCTGCCGCGGTGACCAGCAGCCGCCCGGACCGCTGGCCAGCTGGCACGGCCCTGGCCTGCTCGCGGTTACCGCGTTCTCCAGGGCCGGCACCCGCTGTGTCGGGCCTGGGACACTGTGGCCACGGCATCTGGGTAACGTCGAAGGCTGATGCTGGTCCGGCATGCCGAGGCGGCCGGGCCCGGGGTGCCAGATCATGACCGGCCGCTTGCCCGCCGAGGTCGCCGGGATGCTCCCGCTGTGGGGCGGTGGCTCCGGGATGCGCACTGCGTTCCCGATCAGGTTTTGTGCTCGACAGCCCGCCGGGCTCGTGAGACATGGCAGCTCGCTGCGGTCGCGCTCGGGGCAGCGGTACCGGTGATATTTGATCACGACATTTATGACGCGTCCCCGGCTGGGCTGATCGGCATCATCCGTGGCGCGCCTGCTGCGGCCGGGACCGTCGTGGTGGTCGGGCATGCCGTTCTGGAGGTCAGCGGACCCTGGTCCCAGCTCGGCCCAGGGCGGGCACGCCTGACCGGTTTCGTGACTCCCGGCGAGATGGGTACCGGAGGCACCGGGATGCGAGTCTCGTGACCGGCAATCTGCCCGGGGACCATGTCCGGGCGTCCCTCTGCTGCGTCAGCACGGCGAGTCAGCCTGGTGCGCCAGCGGCGCCGGCGGGACGGCGGCGGAGTGTCAGCTCTCCTGCCTGATCATCGAGACGAGCGCCGTCGCCGGTGAGACCAGCGCGTCGACCCCCCACGAATGGTTGAAGAGCTCGTCGTTGGCCGGGTCGTTGACGCGGGCGATGACCCGCGGGACGTTGAAGCGCTTTTTGGCGAGGAGCGAGATGACGAGGTTGTCCTCATCGGATTGCGTGCAGGCGACGAGGACATCCGCCCGGAGCGCCCCGGCGGCCTCGAGGGTCGATGGGACCAGCGCGTCGCCGGTCACGGCGCGCAGGCCGGCCTTGGCGAGCGCGGATTCGCGCCCGGGCTCGGTGTCGATGACCGTGACCTCATCCCCGGCCCCGTGGAGCGCGTCGGCGACCTGCTCGGCCAGTCCCTTCCCACCGATCACGATGATCCGCATCAGGACCACTTTCCCCCGAGAAAGCTCCGCAGCCGGCCAAGCGAGGCCGCAGCGACGATGAAGGACAGGACATCACCGTCCTCCAGCGGCGTCGACGGCTCGGGGATCTTGGAGTGCCCCGCCCGGCTCAGCTCCACCACACCGATCTCGCCGGGCACGTTGAACTCGGCGACCCGCCTGCCGGCCAGGTAGGCAGGGACCCTGGACCGGACGAGCAGCGTCTCCCCGTTGCCGAAGGTCTGATGTGGCTCGAGCGTGCGATGGTGCAGCAGCTGGATCACCCGGTTGACGGTAGTCTGCACGGACCCGACGGTGGCTATGCCGAACTGGGTGTAGACCGGCGCATGAGCGGGATCGTGCAGACGCGCCAGGACATGGGGCACCCGGTAGATGTCACGGGCCACCCGGGCGGAGACAATGTTGGCGCTGTCGTTCGGCGTGAGGGCAACGAATGCTTCCGCATGCGCGATACCGGCTGCCTCGAGCACGCGCGGGTTGATGCCGTTCCCCGGCACGAACCGGCAGCGGAATCCCGCGGGCAGCCCGCGTTTGACCGTGTCGTCCAGCTCGATGACGGTGACCTGGTCGCCTTCGGCGTCGAGCCTGGTTGCCAGCGCGCGGCCGGTTCTCCCGCAGCCTGTGATCACGACTTGCATGGCTCCTCCTTAAGCGAGCAGTCGAGTGCTCGCGGGCAGGTCTGGCTGCGGGCAGGTCCGCCTGCGCGCTGCGCCGGTGCCTGGACCGGAGGAGCGCCTTGCGGGTCTCCTCCGCGATCAGCAGCAGGGCGCCGAAAGCTATTAGCACGAGCCAGTCGATCACGCTCAGTGGCGCGGTGTTGAAGACAGACTGCAGCGCCGGAACGTAGCTGATGCACGCGACGAAGAAGATCCCGAACAGCCCGGCAAACACCAGCGGTTTATTGGAGAAGACGCCGACGCGCACGATGCTCTGCTCCTCGGTGCGCACGGCGAAGCTGTTGAAGAACTGGCTGACGACAATCCCGGCCTGGGTCATGGTCAGCGCCTCCCGGTAGATGGGGTTGGCAGCGGTGAACGCGCTGAACGGCAGGTGTGCGCTGTCGATGCGCCAGAAGAACGCGGCCACGACCCCTGCCGACTGGATCGACCCCAGAAAGCAGAACCGCCGGACCACCGCCCAGTTGAACAAGTGCTCGCCCGGCGGCCGCGGCGGGCGGGACATCGTGCCCGGCTCGGTGCGCTCGGTGCCCAGGGCAAGGGCAGGCATGACATCGGAGCCCAGGTCGATCGCGAGAACCTGCAGGGCGCTGAGGGGAACCAGCGGGAACCCGACGAACACCGCTACCAGGATCGGCGCGAGCTCGGCCAGGTTGTGGCTGAACAGGTAGATCAGGAACTTGCGGATGTTCTGGTAGACGGTGCGGCCGAGCTCCACCGCGGCCACGATGGAGGCGAACGAATCATCGAGCAAGATCATGACGGAGGCGGCCCGGGCGACATCGGTGCCGCCCTCGCCCATCGACACGCCGATGCTGGCCCGTTTCAGTGCCGGGGCGTCGTTGACGCCGTCGCCGGTCACCGCGACCACTTCCCCGCGGTCCTCCAGCGCGGCAACAACACGCATCTTATGCTCTGGCTTCGCGCGAGCGAACAGCAGCTGCTCGCTCTCCAGCGCAACGCCGGCGAGCTGCTCATCACTCATCGCGTCGAGATCAGGGCCGTTGACGATGCGCACGGCGCCGTCGCCGACGATGCCGACTCGCCGGGCGATGGCCTCCGCGGTGAGACCGTAGTCACCGGTGATCATGTAGATGCGTATGCCCGCCCGGCGGCACGCGGCGACGGCATCCACGACCTCGGGCCGGGGCGGGTCCGACATGGCCACCAGCCCGAGCAGCGTCAGCTCGCGCTCGGCATCGGCACCTGATGGGTGACCGGTCGCCAGGTCCCGCCTGGCTACCGCGAGCACGCGGAGCCCGCCGGCTGCCATCGCATCGTTGGCGCTGGTTACCCGCTTGCGCAGCGTCTCGTCCAGCGGCACGTCCCGCCCGAGCCACCGGACGGCGGCGCAGCGTTCCAGCACGGCCTGCGGTGATCCCTTGACGCATGCCTCGTACGAGCCGTCACCGAGCCGGTGGACCGTGCTCATCAGCTTGCGGTCGGCGTCGAAGGGAAAGATCGCGACGCGCGGCGCCCGGGCCTGCTCGGCCGCCAGGTCCACGCCGCCCTTCGCGGCGGCGACCAGGATCGCTCCCTCGGTCGTATCGCCCAGCACCCGCCAGCCCTGCCGCCGGGCAGGGTCGGGCGGCAAGAGGCGGGCATCACAGCACAGGCCCCCGGCCCGCAGCACATCGGCAGCGTAGCCCGCTTCCTCAACCTCCCCGTCCGGGGCATAGCCCACACCGGTCACGCCATGCTCCCGGCCCGACTCCCACACGTCCTGGACCGTCATCTCCGCCTTGGTCAGCGTGCCCGTCTTGTCGGTGCAGATGACGGTGGTGGAACCCAGGGCCTCCACCGCGGTGAGCCGCTTGATCAGGGCGTTGCGGCGGGCCATCCGCCGCACCGCCACCGCCAGCGAAACCGACATCGTAGCCGGCAGCCCCTCGGGCACAAGCGCGACCATGACCCCCAGGGCGAACACGAACGACCCGGCCACGTCGTTGCTGGCCAGAGCACGGATGGCGAACAGGCCCATCCCCGCCGCGATCGCGACCGCGGCAACCCGCCGGGCCATCACCGTCACTTCGCGCTGCAGCGGGCTGTCCTCGCTCGGCATCTCAGCCGTCAGGCGATAAATCCGGCCGAACTCGGTAGCCAGCCCGGTCGCGAACACCACAGCCCGGCCACTGCCGTTGACCACCGACGTGCCCATGAACACGCAGTTACGCGCGTCGGCGGCCTGGGTCTGCGGCACCGCATCGGAGATCCGCGGTGTCGGGCGGCTCTCACCGGTCAGGGCGGCCATCTCCACCAGCAGGTCATGCGCATCAATAAGCCGGCAATCCGCCGAGATGGCATCCCCCGCATCCAGCACCACCAGGTCACCCGGAACCAGGTCCACGGCAGGAATCTCCGTCAGCTCACCATCACGGATGACACGCGCGGTAGCCGGGACCAGCGCCTGCAGTGCCTCAGCCGTCCGCTCTGCGGCATGCTCCTGCGCGAAACCGATCACCGCGTTCAGCAGCACCACCCCCAAAATCCCGATCGCCAGCACAAGGTCGGCAGAGTCTCTGGGAGTGCTGAGGGCATAGGCGAGGAAAGTGATCCCGGCGGCGACGATCAGCACGACAGCGAACATGTTGGCGAACTGCGCCCCGAACTCGGCCAGCACCGGCCGGCGGCGCGCCGCCGGCAGCTGGTTAGCACCCACCTCCGCCCGCCGCGCCGCCGCCTCATCCGCCGAAAGCCCCCGAACCGAGCTCCCAAGCCCGGCCAGAACCTGCTGCCGCTCCAGCGACGGCACCGCCACCATCATCAAATGCTCTCGCACTGAACCGGAGACAGCACCACCCCGCCCGCGGACTTGGCCTATCAATAAACCGGCCACGGCGGGGGATCAGCCGTGGCCAGACGCCCGTCCTCGCGGGCCTGCTGGCCAAGGTGGCGGTTGCGCGGGGCGTTGGAGGGTGGGGAAGGTCACACCGGTGAGCGCCGCGGAGGCCTGCCAGAGGCGGCCGGCGAACTGCTCCGCCGCTGGCACGTCTCCGCCGACATCAAGACCGGCGAGGACCTCAAGCTCCCGGTCCCCGCCCTGGCCCGGCGGCCCGCCGACAGCCAGCGCGGCCCCTGAAACCGTCATCACCAGCCATCCGGCATCCAGCTCGGCATCATAGCTTCTCTGGGAGAGCGGGCCGACGCGATCCGCAGCCGGAAGGTGCTGCCGGAAGAAGACAACATGCTCAAGGTCTGCACCGACGCCCGCAAGGCCGCCCTGGACCTGCGCCTGCTTGGCCTGCCCATAACCGATCCCGGCAAGATCGAACCAGCAGCCGAACGGGTAGCGGATTTGTGGCAGGCCGACTGCGACGATACCTACCCAGCGCCCGGCGGGCAGGACGCGCCCATCCGCGGCAGCCTCCAGATGGTCTTCTGCGACATCGGCACCCCCGGCGACGACTGGAACGTCTACGACGAACTCCGCGACCAGCTAGCCGCCCGCGGCCTGCCACGCGAGTCCATCCAGTTCGTCCACGACGCCAAATCCGACCGGGACCAGGGGGAGTTGTTCGCCGCCTGCCGCGCTGTGACGACGGAAGTCGCCCATGCCCGCGACGACATCGACCGCCCTTCCCGCAAGCCGACCAGGTCGCCACCGCACGGGACCGCGCCGCCCGCCTCAAGGAGAAGCCTCGGGAGACGGATTTCCGCGGTATCCAACGGTTGACCCGCCGCCTCAGCGACCTCGCCCGGGCTGCCGGTGAGTCACCTTGCGGGCCTACCGTGGTAGGCCGGAGCCACCACATGGGCGGCCAGTGGCGCCCGCACGAGGGGGACCATGATGGCCGCGCTGGCTGAGGACCCGACCGCCGGGCCGGTCGATAGCCTGGAGGTGCGCTGGATTGTTCCCGGCCAGCTGCCGTCGGCGATGCTCGAGTGGTTTGCACGTTTTCCGGCCGGGACGGAAACCCGGCAGGACGCCTACCTGC